>JBEIOT010000020.1:0-13647 GCA_040377415.1 Azospirillum sp.
ATGCTGGTCACCACATCGCCGGGGCGCTGTGCGTTACCATCGGGCATGTTCTCGACCAGGCCGACGACACCGACTACGTTCACCTTCGCACCGCGTGCGGCAAGCGCGCGCATGGTGCCGATGACGGCGGCCGAGCCACCCATGTCCCACTTCATTTCTTCCATGCCTTGGGCGGGTTTAATGCTGATGCCGCCGGTATCGAACGTGACGCCTTTGCCGACCAGCGCGACGGGCTTGCCGCCTTTTTTGCCGCCGTAATATTGCATGACCACGAGCTGCGATTCACGCACCGAGCCTTGACCGACGCCCAGCAGTGAACCCATGCCGAGCTTCTTCATTTCAGCTTCGCCAAGTACTTCGACCTTCACACCAACTTTGGAAAGCTTGCGCGCTTCGGCGGCCAGCGTGGCAGGGTAAAGCACGTTCGCCGGCTCACTCACCAGGTCACGCGCGAAATTGATGGAATCGGCAATGGCAGCCAGCGGCGCATAGGCCTTTTTGGCTTTGGCAGCATCCACACCGGTGATGCTGATGGCTTTCAGCTTCGGCTTATCCTCGGCCTTTTCCTTGGTGCGGTATTTATCGAAGCGATAGCTGCGCAACGACGCGCCGCAGGCGAGATGCGCCGCAGCAGTCGCCGCGTCGATCTTCTTGGCACCTTTCGGCAGGCCTGCATGAATTTCTAATTGCGCCGCTTTGGTCACAAGCCCTGCCGCAAAGATATTACCACCGGCTTCTTCCAGTACATTGCCGTTCACGCCATCGGCCTTGCCGATACCGGCGAGGATCACGATGGCCGGATCGCCGCTGGGGTGCACCAGCGTCAGGCTCTCGCCCTTCTTGCCCTTGAAGTTCGCGGTCTTCAGCGCAGCGCTGAGGTATTTATCGGTGACCGGCAATGTCAGATCGTCCGCCACCAAATAGGCGCGAGCGGTGACTTTAGTGGCAGACTTGGGAGCGAAGGTAATGGTGAGCATATGGGCCTCAAAAAATGGCGTGGCAATGGCTTGGATATAGCGCGCCGATGAACGCTTCACAAGTGCCGTGGTGGGGCGTATAACCTCGCCCATGCGCCAATACGAACGTTATTTGTTCATGCACCTGCTTCTGCCCGCCTTGTTGGTGACGGCGGCACTGACCGGCATTATCTGGCTGACGCAGATGATGCGCTTCATCCATTATATCCTCAATCGCGGCCTCACCATTGGCGATTTCCTGTACCTCACCGGGCTCATGCTGCCGAGCCTGCTGCTGGTGCTTATCCCTATCGCGCTCGGCATTGCGGTCATCTACACCTATAACCGCCTAACATCCGACAGTGAACTTGTGGTGCTGAACGCGGTTGGCATCAGCAAGCTGCAATTGGCACGGCCAGTGCTCGCCATCGGCGCCATTTCGATGCTGCTATGCTACGCCTTATCGCTGTATGCGATGCCGCTGTCGAACCAGAAATTCTCCGACCTGCGCAACTTCTTCCGCGATAAATATGCCTCGGTATTGCTCGAGGAAGAAGTGTTCAACACCCCGGTCGACGGCATTACCGTGTTCGTGCGCGAGCGCGATAAGAAGGGCATCCTGCACGGCATTCTGCTGCACGATAACCGTGATGTGTATGCGCCCGTCACCATGATGGCCGAACGCGGACGGTTGGAACAGACCGATCACGGCCCGCGATTCTACTTAGAGAAAGGCGTGCGTCAGCAGGTCGAGCATTCACGCATCAGCTGGCTGAGTTTCAACGACTACGCGCTCGACATCGCGTTCTATTCCGAAAAAGCCGAACGCGCGCGTGAGCCCAACGAATTATATCTGGGGGACCTGTTGAAGGGCGACCCCAAGAACGACAAGAACAACCGGGCGATGCATGCCGAAGTGCAGCAGCGTCTGGCCTGGCCCTTGCTGGCGCTCATTATTCCGTTGATGGCGCTTTCGGTGCTGTCGACCGGCGAATTCAACCGCCGCGGTCAGTGGAAGCGCATCGTGCATGCCGCCGTTGCTATTGCTGCGGTGGTGATGTTGTTCTTCACGCTGCGCAGCCTTATCACCAAGCACATGCAGCTAACGCCGCTGCTATACGTATTCTGCTTTGGTGCGCTTGCGCTCAGCATCCAGATGCTGTCGACCGGCCGTTATCCGTGGACTCGCCGCACCCGCACCTCGCCCCACGCGATGGAAGGCACCACATGATCCGCCTGCCACTTATCCTGTCGCTCTATATCGGTCGTCAGTTCCTGATCTCGGTACTCGCCGTGCTCGGCATCATGCTGCTCATCGTCGGCCTCATCGAAATGCTGGAGCTGTTCCGCCGCGCATCGGACACCGCGCGCGGCGTGCCGTTCTTCGTCATCCTCGAGATGTGCCTGCTGAAACTGCCCACGACTGCCGAGAAGATCTACCCGTTCGCCTTCCTTATCGGCGGCATGGTCACGCTGTCGCGTCTCACGCGCACGAACGAACTGGTCGTCGCGCGCTCGGCAGGCGTGTCGGTCTGGCAGTTTCTGCTACCCGGCGTGATCACCGCACTGCTGATGGGCATGGTATTCGTGGGCGTGGTAAACCCCATCGCCGCCGCGACCATCTCACGCTATGAAAAACTTGAAGGCCGCTACATCGACAATAAGCCGAGCACCTTGTCCATTTCGCCCCGTGGCCTGTGGCTGCGCCAAGTGGGCGAGGAGGGCATCCGCTTCCAGAACGAAGCGGCAGATGAATACATCCTGCACGCGCTACGCATGGATCAGGGCACGCTCACGCTGCAACATGTCATCGTCTTCCTCTATCGCAAGGGCGAGGGTTTTGTCGGTCGTATCGATGCAGCATCTGCGACGCTAGCGCCGGGCAAATGGACCATTAGCAACGCCGTGCTATCGCGCCCCGGCGGCACACCCGAAGAGCTCGTCGAATACGAAATGCCTACCCAGCTAACGCTCGCCCAGATCCAGGACAGCTTCGCTGCCCCCGAGACATTCTCGTTCTGGGCACTGCCGGGGTTCATTCAGGTGCTCGAGCATGCGGGTTTCTCTGCGCTGCGGCACAAACTGCACTATTACAGCCTCATGGCCATGCCGCCCTTGTTCGCGGGCATGCTGCTGCTGGCCGCGGTGTTCACCCTGCGCCAGCCACGACGCGGACGTACCGGCGCACTGGTAGTGGCAGGCATTGCCGCTGGTTTTGTGTTCTACTTCATCACCAACGTGATCTATGCCATGGGTGGTGCGGGCAGCTTGCCCATCGTGCTGGCGGCGTTCGCCCCGTCGCTGATCGTGCTGATGATCGCCTCAGCGGCCCTGCTGCACCTGGAAGATGGCTAAGCGGGATAACCACCTTTATTTATTTGTAGAATCGGATGGGCGCGGTTATCACCGGAGGTGATATTTCACCGCGGGGTTTTACCACTTGCTCCATGCCGCTCGCATGAACGCCATGATCGCTGCGCTAGCCCTGCTGGCGAGCCTGCCTGCGGCTGCGCAGTCGCGCATGGACAATAACATGTTGCTGGGCATGGACCCGACGAAACTCGTCAACGAGCAGATGCCCAACACCACGGATCGCGAAGTGACCCAACCCGGCATGGCCGCTGCGCTTCCCAGCATGCAGCTTTCCGCTGACGAACCCGTGGCGCTGGAAGCCGACGAAGTGGGTTACGACCAGGCCAGCGGCATCGTGGTGGCGCAAGGCAATGTCGAGGTCATCCAGGGCTCCTACATCTTGAATGCGCAGCAGCTCACCTATTTTCAGCGTTCCAATCTGGTGAAGGCTACCGGCAATGTCAGCATGCTGCAGCCCAATGGCGACGTCTACTTTGCCGACAATGTTGAACTCAAAGACGACATGAAGCGCGGCGTGATCCATAACTTCCGCGCGCGCCTGGCCGACAATTCCGTCTTCGCCGCTGCCGAGGCACGCAAGGTGAATCCCAACATCACGCAGCTGACCAAGGCCGCCTACACCCCGTGCAACCTGTGCGCCGATGCTGCGCCCTTTTGGCAGCTGAAAGCATCGGACGTGGAAGTGAACCAGGGCGATGAGACCGTGCGCTACGAGAACGCGCGCATGGAAATGTTCGGCGTGCCCATCGCCTACGCGCCGTACTTCTCGCACCCCACGCCGGATGCCGAAGCCAAAAGCGGTTTCATGACGCCGTCCTATTCATCGGGTGGCAACCTCGGCGCGCGGGTCGAAGTGCCCTATTACTGGCGCATCGACCACGACAAGGACATCCTGATCACGCCATGGTATTCGACCGAAGTGGGCCCACTGCTTGAAGGCGATTACCGCCAGCTGACCAATAATGGTAGCTACACTGCGCAATTCTCCGGCACCTTCCCCGAAGAACTCGATTCGGCCGGTAACGAGATCGGTGGCAACGAATTCCGCGGTCATATCTATGCAAAGGGTGTTGAGAATCTCAGCACCTATTCACGCGTGGGCTTCGATATCAATCGCTCGACCGATGATACGTATCTTCGTCGCTATCGCTTTGGTAACGAGCGCGTGCTGTTCAGCCGTGTTTATGCCGAAGCCGCAAAAGATCGCAATTATGCATTAGTGCAAGGTCTGGGTATTCAAGGGCTTCGCGCAACGGATAACAAGGACACCACCCCGCTCGTGGTGCCGACCGTTGAAGGCTACTATGAAAGCGAACCGTACGAGAGCGGCCTAACGCTCCACGCATTCGGCAATGCGCAATCGCTCACTCGTGACACCGGCGTTGATCAGCACCGTGTATCGGTCACTACCGGCGCCAGCTTGCCCATGGTCACGGATAACGGGCATGTCTTCACTGCCACGGCGAACGTGCGCAGCGACCTCTACAACGTGAAGGATGTCCCTATCGGCCTGCAGACCTACGATGGCACCGAGGGCCGTGTGATCCCGCAAGCCGCGTTGGAATGGCGCTACCCGCTCATCCAGGGCTTTGGCAGCGGTGATTCGATGACCATCGAGCCGATCGTGCTGGCGGTAGCGCAGCCCGGTGGCAACAACCCGGCCGAGATCCTCAACGCCAACGAAGACAACACCCTCATCGAGCTGACCGACACCAACCTGTTCAGTCTGAACCGCATGCCGGGCCTGGATACGGTCGATAGCGGTTCACGCCTGGCGTATGGTTTCCGCAGCCAGTACCTATTCAGTGGTGGGCAGGCGTTCGACGCGATGCTGGGCCAGAACTTCAACGCCGACGATGACACACCGTTCCCTAACTCGACACGTGCGGGCAAGAACATCTCCGACGTGATCGGTCGCTTCGCGTTGGATTATGCGCCGTTCACTCTAGGCTACCGTTTTGCACTGGATCGTGAAGAATTCACCCCCAACCGTACCGAATTCCTGCTGGGCTTCAGTGATTCTTGGCTCTCGCTGAATGGCGTCTACAGCAGCGTGGAGAACAATCGATATCTCGTCGATAGCGAAGAGGCTTCATTGAATGCGGTTATGCCCATTTGGGGTGGTTGGAGCATCTATGGGGGCGGTCGCCGCGACCTCGACATCAATCAAATGATTGCCAGCAGCGGCGGTCTCATCTATCGCAACGAATGCTTCACTATGGCGATCCAGGGCCTGCGCACCTACACGCGTGACCGCGACATCGAGCCCAACAGTGAAGTGACCGTGCGTTTCGGCTTCAAAAATCTGGGAGAGTTCGAGTGATCCACCATCGCCACCTCGCCGCACTGTTGATCGTGCTTGCAGCTACGAGCGCGCAAGCGCAGCGCATTGGCATTGCCGCCATCGTCGGCGATGAAGTGATCAGCACGAACGATGTGGCCGAACGCCGTGACCTGCTGATGGCCACCAATAACCTGCCACCCACCATCGAGAACCAGAAGCGCATCACGCCACGCGTCATCGAATCGCTGATCGATGAGAACATCGAGATGCAGGAAGCGCGTCGCCTTTCCATCTCCATCAGCGATGAAGAAATGAACAAGGCCATCGGCACGCTGGAAGAAGCGCGTCGGTTGCCTGCTGACAGCATGCTGAAAACATTAGAAGCGCAGGGGCTTTCCCAGCGATCCCTGAAAGATCAGGTACGCGCACAATTGGCGTGGACGAAAGTCGTGCAGCGTAAGCTGCGCCGTGAAGTCAGCATCTCGGCCGATGAAGTGGCACGCGCCCAGCAAGCCGCTGCCGCTGACCCCGGCGTGCCGCAAGTAAAGATCGCCGCGATCTCCGTGCTGGTATTAAAGCCGGGCGATGAGCAAGCCGCCGGTGAATTCGCGCAGGCCATTGCCGATAAGCTTAAAGCGGGCACGCCGATGAACGAAATGCTGATGAAGCTGAGTGCGCGCCCCGATGTGCGCATCAGCCCGCCCGGCTGGGTCGATGAAGAAAAGTTGCAGCCCGCCATGCAGCAGGCGCTGCGCACCATGCAGCCCGGCGAAGTGACGCCACCGCTCAAAAGCATGAACACGTATCAGATGATCCAAGTACTCGAGCGCCGCGTCGCCAAAAAAGTACCCGACACCACCGAGATGGTCATCAAGGAGATCGCGCTGCCCGTGCCGCCAAAGCTTGACGAGAAGTCCATGCTCGCCCTGCGGGACGCCGTCGAGGCAGTGGGCCGCAACCCGGGCGATTGTATGAGCGAAAGCGTGGGTGATCCCACCAGCGCGGCCAAAGCAAAATTCAGCCGTATTATTTATGGCACGTTGCCCGCCGACCTTAAACCCATCGTCGCCGATCTGGGCGTCACGGAAGTCAGCCAGCCGATCCGTAGCGAGAAGTCAGTGCGCCTATTCATGCTGTGCGAACGCATCGACCCCGGCATGGGCAACCTGCCGCCGGCGAACGAAGTACGTCGTCAGCTGTTCAACGAAAAGATCGAACTCGAAGCCGAGAAACATCTGCGCAACTTGAAGCGCGATACCTTCATTGAAGTGAAGGGCGCGCCGCTGCCGAACACCAGCATCGTGCCGAAAGAACCGGCAGCACCTGCAAAGCCAGCCGCGAAGCCGAAAGCGAAAAAGAATGGCTAGCGCCCCGCTGCCGACCATTCGTGAAGTTATCGACCAGCACGGGCTTGCGACCAAAAAAGCGCTGGGCCAGCATTTCCTGACCGATACCAATTTGCTGGCGAAGGTCGTACGCGCCGCCGGTAAGCTCGATGGCATGCATGTGATCGAGATCGGCCCCGGGCCCGGTGGGTTGACCCGCGCCATCCTTGACAGCAGCGCCGTTCACCTGACCGCCATCGAGAAAGACACGCGCTGCATGGAAGCGCTGGCACCGCTGGCCGAATACTACCCGGGTCGTTTTACGCTACTAGCGCAGGATGCATTGAAAGTGCCGGTGGAAAATATTGGCACCGCACCGCGCGCAGTCATAGCTAACTTGCCGTACAACGTGGGCACACAACTGGTGGTGAACTGGCTGCAGGAAGTGGCGGCCCACGGTCCCCACGTACTGGCGCATTTCACGGTGATGCTGCAAAAAGAAGTGGCCGAGCGCATGGTGGCACAACCCGGCGATGACGCGTATGGCCGCTTGTCGGTACTGCTCTATCAGTTCTGCGATGCGACGATGATGTTCGATGTGCCGCCCGGCGCGTTCTCGCCACCGCCGAAGGTCATGTCGTCGGTGCTGCATGCGCGGATCCTGCCGCAGCCGCGCGAGGACGTGCCGCTAAAATTACTCGAGAAAGTCGTAGCGAGCGCCTTCAACAATCGCCGCAAAATGCTGCGCCAGTCGCTGAAAGCCGCATACCCTGATGCCGTGGCCTTGTGCGAACGCGCAGGCATCGACCCCACGCTGCGCGCAGAGAACTGCACCCTGAAAATGTTTGCTGACTTGGTGCGCGCGCTCTAGGCGCGCTGGTTGCACAGTGCCTTGACGAAATGGCCGATATCCAGCTGACGCCAACGTTTGAAACGCTCCGAATACAGGATCGACTGGATGTTGCTCATCGCGTAGGCAATGTCGTCGTTCACGGTCACGTAATCATATTCTTCCCAGTGCGAGATCTCGTCGATGGCGCGCGACATGCGCTTCTGAACCACTTCGTCGGAATCTTGTGCACGGCGACGCAGACGGCCTTCAAGCTCGGCCAGCGACGGCGGTAAAATGAACACGCTCACCAGATCCTCGGGGCATTTCTGCGCCAGTTGACGCGTGCCCTGCCAGTCGATGTCGAACAGCACATCGCGCCCATCGTCGAGCGCTTCCATCACTTGTTTTTTCGGCGTGCCGTATTTGTGGTCGAACACGATGGCGTGCTCGAGCAGTTCACCGCGCGCCACCATGCCGTCGAAGGTTTCATCGTCGATGAAGTAATAGTCCTTGCCGTCCACCTCACCCGGGCGCGGTTTGCGCGTGGTGACCGATACCGACATGGAAACTTGCTTTTCTTCTTCCAGCAATTTGCGTGAAAGCGTGGTCTTGCCCGCCCCGGAAGGCGAGGAGAGCACGAACATCAAACCACGGCGGGTGGGTTGGTCCTGCAACTCGGGCGGCAGATATTCTTTGAACAGGCTACGCATCAGTGGTGCTCGTGATGGGCGACAGGTTTGCTGCTGCGGCGCTTTACTTGAAGCACAGCATCCACCGGCTTGGCATGTTCGAAATTCAGCGTGACCGGAATTTTGTCACCGGCTTCAAGCGGCTTCTTCAAGCCAATGAGCATGAGATGGTAGCCACCGGATTTCAGCTTCACATCTTCATGATCGGGCAACGCGATTTTTTCCACGCGACGCATACGCATCACATCATTCTTCATCGTCATCTCATGCATCTCGATGATCTTGCAGCAATCGGATTCAACGCCGATCAGCGCGTCATCGCCCGAGGCATTCAGGGTGAGGAAGCCAACACCGTTCGTTTGCGCCATCGAGGGCGGGGCCCAGGCATGGGTCACGCTCACGCCTTCATGGGCGAAAGCAACGGTGGGCAGGAGGAAAAAAAGAAAAGCGAAACGATTCATGCCTACTTAATGGCGGCAGCCAGCCCGTCGGTCAACGATTGTTCGGCGATCGTGTGCGGGAAGTGGGTAACATATTTTCCGTCGGGCCCCATCAGGTACATAAAGCCCGAATGGTCGATGACATAACCCATCGCCGAGTCCTTATCTTCCACCTTGCGGTAGTAGATCTTATAAGCATCGGCGACGTGTTTTATTTGCTCGGCCGTGCCCGATAGGCCCACCAAATTTGGCCCAAAATGCGCCACATACTGGCCGACGGCTTCCGGCGTATCGCGCTCGGGGTCCAGTGTAATGAAGATGGGAACGATGTTTTTACCCTTATCACCCAGCTGGTTAATGGCGTTCTGGATGAGCAGCAGGCTGGTCGGGCAGATGTCCGGGCAATGGGTAAAGCCGAAATAGATCAGCATGTGTTTGCCACGGAAGTCTTTGTTCGTAATGGTTTTTCCTTTGCCATCGGTCAGGCTGAAATCGCCGCCGATAAGGGCTTCATTGGCCGTTTCGCCACCTTTGGTGACGGGCGCAAAATCGCTGCCAAGCCACGCCAGCAGGCCGAGCAAAGCAAGAACGCATAGGATCCAGGACAGTACGGGTAAACGCATGCCGCCTTGCTAAACCCTTCGGTGCACTTTGTAAAATGAAGCTATCATGACAAAGAAGTTAAGGCGTCTTAAGCTTTCCTAACGCTGCCACTAGGCAGAAGCCCGCAGATTTGCTATAATCGGGCCAATAAATAAGTAAAAAAACAAAACTGAGCTAGGCGAATGTTGATCACCCCGGTACTGCCGCAGACTTCTGCGACGCAGGTCGCGAACGCGGCCGCGACGCAAGCGGCGTTCGCTGCTGCCTCGGCATCCGCCAGTCGCCCGCTGACGCCGAGTGCCGTGAGTGCCAACGCTGCCGCCAGCGGTTACCAACCCCAAGTGCCCGAACAACGCCGCCCTGTGCAGCAGCAGACCAGCGCGCCGATGGCCGATGGCAAAGGCCGTCCCGCCATTTTACCCAACGATGAATTCTGGCGTGTGCCCGACCGCCAAGCTGCAATACCCATGCCGCAGCAAGCGCGCCCAGCACCGGTCACCGTGCAGCAAGCCGCGCCCTATGTGGCGCAAGCGGTGGCGCAACAAGCACCCGAAGCAAAAGCCCAGCAACAACAAGCCGAACCCGCCGCGCCACTGCCCGGCAGCCGCAAGCAGGCCGCGTTGCTCGCCAAAAAGCCCGGTGTCGAAAGCAGCGGCTTTGGTGCCTATGCTGTCGCCAGCCAGCGCACGGTCAGCATCGACCTGCCGACAACGGTCGAAGCATTCGCGTAAACCTTGCCATCACGGCCCGCGTTACCTAAAACTCCCCGCATGAAACTTTGCATTATCGGTGCCGGCGCCATGGGCTGCCATATCGGAGGGCTGCTGCAGCGCGGCGGCCACGAGGTGACCTACATCGCGCGCGGAAAACAGCTCGAAGCGTTGAACAGCAAAGGCCTCACCCTCACTAGCAGCACCGACACGTGGCACGGCAAGGTGCGCGCTGTCGCCACCCCGCAAGAAGTCAGCGCGGTCGATGCGGTGATGCTGTGCACTAAAACCTACCAGCTACCCGACGCCGCCGAACTGGTTCCTGCCTTGCTCGGCGCCGAGACGATCGTGGTGCCTGCGGTGAATGGTTTGCCATGGTGGTACTTCCATCAGCAGGGTGGCCAGTTCGATGGGCGCGTGCCGACATGCCTCGATCCCGAAGGCAAACTGGCCAAGTATATTCCGCTCGATCGCGTGGTCGGTTGCGTGAACTATTTAGCCGGCACGCTCGTCGCGCCCGGCGAAGTGCATTACGTACCCGAGATCCAACGTCGCCTGCATATCGGCGAGCCTAGTGGCGCGCTCACGCCGCGCCTGAAAATGCTGGGTGCCGCGCTGACCGATGCGGGCTTTGCGCCAACGATCACCGAGACCATTCGCACCAGCGTGTGGCACAAGCTTTGGGGCAACATCGCGTTCAATCCTATCAGCGCGCTGACCCATGGCACCATCGACGAGATCGCGCTGGGCTACCGCGACATCGATCTGGTGAGCGCGGTGATGAACGAAGCACGCTTCATTGCCGACAAGCTGGGTGTCGAGCTGACGCAGACGACCAAGAGCCGTGTCGAGGCCGCCTCAAAAATGAAGGGTCACAAGACCAGCATGCTGCAGGATATCGAAGTGGGCCGACCCACGGAGATCGAAGCCATTGTCGGTGTGGTGCGCGAGATCAGCCGCTGGCTCGAGGTTGGCACGCCGTACCTGAACGCGCTCTATTCGCTGGTGAAGCTGAAGGAAATTTTCTACTTACGCGCCGCGGGTTCTTCCCACGCGTAGTGCCCGCTGGCGATAAGCTCTGTAGTCGCGACATCGAGCTTTGCCACTTCATCCTCGACGTAATGCCGCATGGCATCCAGCTGCTCGACCGTACCCTCAGCCACCGTGCCATAAAGATTGCGCGAGAGCGCCGCGCGCATCGCATCAGGGTTCTGCAAGCCATCTTCGTAGACCTGTAAGCGGCCATTATAGGCCTGGCCCATACGCTTGATACGCTTGGCCACACCCGTGTCGGCCACGCCTAGTTCGCGGATAGAGCGGTCCATATCGCTAAAGAAGGATTCACTTAAACTGCGCGCAAACTCGACCTGCGTGGGCTCGCGCAGCAAACGGTGCTGGATGAAGAACAGGTGCAGCACGATCATCTCGAAGCGCCCATCCAGTGTGTCGGGCACGCCAAGTTCGGCATAGAAAAAGGGTTTCCGCGCCTGCGCGACCAATGCTATATAGGTCGCATCCGCGGCCGGATGCCGCGACGAGCTGAACCATTTTTTAAGTAGCGATGCCATTGATGTCTTTCCTGCGATGCAGTCTCCATATAGCGATTTGCGTGGTTGTCGCAAGCTGTTCGCCCATCGTCGACCTGCGCGGCCACAGCGAAGAGCAGGCCGATTATTCGCAGATCATCCCCGGCCAAAGCACGAAAGACGATGTCGCCGCCATTCTCGGTACACCCAGTGCTAAATCGAATTTCGGTGACGAGACCTGGTTCTATATTACTGAGAAGCGCGAGACCTACGGCATGCTCGCGCCCGAGATCGCCGATCAATCCGTAACGTCCGTGAAGTTTGACAGCGCGGGTCTGGTCGAAGAACTCAGCAAGACCGACAAAGATAAAAGCAAGCAGGTCGAGTTCGTGGAAAAGACCACGCCGACTGAAGGCCGCAAGATGGGCGTGATGGAACAGCTGCTGGGTAACTTCGGCAAGTTCAGCACACCCGGCCGCGAGATCAACCCTCGCGACATGGGTAGATGATTCTTAGCGTAGCGCCTTCAGCTGCGCGAGCCGCGAAGCGGGAAGGGTCAGCGAAGCGAAGGGATGGCTAATCCCTTCACGCGCGGTAGCGCGCACTTAATACTCAAATCCCGATTCTTCGCCGAACACATGCTGGCCCGCAGCGTCGGTATAACGCAGCGTGCGCTCCGTCGTGATAGTGCCGATGCGTGTGAGCGGTACCGCAAGAAAACGTGCCATTTCCTGTAGTGCCGTGCGCGCGCTTTGCGGTGCGGTGAACACCAGCTCGTAATCATCGCCGCCGGTGGCGATCATATACCAGATGGTGCTACGCGCTTCTTCGTTCGGCGCAGCGTCGAGCAGGCGTTGCGTGTCATCGCTTACAGGAAGCGTGTTGAGTGCAAGTTCGCAACCCACATGGCTGGCTGCACACAGCGCTGACAAATCCTTGAGCAATCCATCCGACACATCAATGGCGGCAGTGGCAACGCCACGCAGCGCATGGCCCAGCGCAACGCGCGGCTGCGGCGTATGGTAGCGCGCGACCCAGGCACCATCGGCGCGGCTATCGGCCTGCAGCATGGTGAGGCCCAGTGACGCATCGCCAATGCAGCCGCTGGCATACACATCGTCGCCATCTTTCGCGCCGCTGCGCAATAACGCATCTTTCTCGACCAGCCCCATCATGGTGAGGGTGAGGTGAATTGCATCGCCGCCGATGGTCGTGTCGCCACCCACCAGCACACATTTGAATTGTTCCTGCTCGCGCTTAAGCGTCGCAGCAAAGCGCTCGAACCAGCTAGCTTCAATGCCACGCGGCACGCGCACATTCAGCAGGTAACGCCACGGCGTGGCACCCATTGCCGCAAGGTCCGATAAGTTCCGGCGAATCAGTTTGGTGGCGTATTGCTCCGGCGTCGCATCGGGCAGCACATGCACGGCTTCGATCACGCTATCGGTGGTGAGCACCAGTTTCTGGCCTTTGGGAATGCCCAGTACCGCCGCGTCGTCCGTCAGTGAAAAACTTCCTGCTTCGCCAGCAGTGAGTGGCGCAAAATACGTGGCGATGATCTCGCGCTCGCGCATAACCTTAAGAAGCCGGAACCAGCGCGTCGAGCAACAGGTTGAAGCCCTTATGCGCGTATTGCAGTTCATCGTCGCCGATCAGTTGCGACGCGACTTCGGTATATTCTTCGACCAGCATGCCACGCGGGCGACCGGGGAAGGCGAGGGCTTCACCCGCGCAGGCGCGCAGCACCGAAAGCAGCGGCAGGCTCATGCGCGATTTTTTCCATTGCGGCAAAATAAGATCATCAATAGCGGCTTCGATGCGCTCGGTCTTTTCAATCGTCGACAGGAATATTTTATTCGCCAGCGCCGTTTCCGGCTGCGTGTCATAGGGTAGGTCGGTGGCATCGCTG
>JBEIOT010000110.1:0-6762 GCA_040377415.1 Azospirillum sp.
GGCATGAGAGAGGTCGTCCTCGATACTGAGACCACGGGGCTCGATCCGTTCTCCGGCCACCGCGTGGTCGAGATCGGCTGCATCGAGCTCATCAACCATGTGCGCACCGGCAACTACTTTCACAGCTACCTGAATCCCGAGCGCGACATGCCGCGCGAGGCTGAAGCGGTGCACGGACTCTCCATCGACTTCCTCAAGGATAAACCGAAATTCGCCGAAGTGGCAGGCTCGTTCCTCGAGTTCATCGGCACCGACCCGCTGGTCATCCACAATGCTGCGTTCGACATGAAATTCTTGAATGCCGAGCTGTCCGTCGCCAAGCGCCGCGAGATCGATTTCGACCGCGCCATCGACACGGTGATCATGGCGCGCCGCAAATTCCCCGGCCAGCCTGCCTCGCTCGATGCGTTATGCAAACGCTTCAATATCGACCTTAGCTCGCGCACGAAGCACGGCGCCTTGCTCGATTCCGAATTGCTGGCCGATGTGTATCTGGAACTGCTTGGTGGCCGTCAGTCGAGCCTTGGGCTCGTGGCCGATCAGACCAACGAAGACGGCAGCGATTGCAGCCTCGCCTTCAGCGGTCACACCGATATTCCCAAACGCAGCTTTCCCATCAGCTTAGAAGAAGCCGCCGCGCACGAAGCGATGATCGAGAAATTAAAGAATCCGCTTTGGAAAGAAGAGGCCTAAGCGTTCGCTTCGGTCTTGTTCACGCGACGCTCGGCGTACATGCCGGCGAAGTCGATGGGCTCCAGCTGTAGCGCAGGGAAACCGCCATCACGCGTCACATCCGAGATCACGCGGCGAGCGAACGGATAGATGAGCTGCGCACCGGCGATGAACACGGCTTGCTCTTGCTGATCTGCGGGAATGTTCTTCAATTCCAGCAGGCCGGCATAGACCACATCGACCAGGAACACGGTCGATTTTTCCGACGTTGCGCGCACCGAAATTTGCATGGCGAGTTCGACCACATCACCTTCGAGCTTATTGGCCGAAAGGTTGAGACCGATATCCATGGCGGGGGCTTCGCGCAGGTTGAACAGGCTGGCGGGCGCGCGGGGGTTCTCGAAGGAAAGATCCTTCACGTATTGCGCGCGCAGCAGCAACGAGGGCTTGCCATCGTTGGGGGTCGTTTGTTCGTCGGCCATAACGGAATCCTTGTTTTTTTCGAGGGTTTCTCTATATCAGCGGGGACGCGCTGCCAAGCGCATTCTTGACTTAGGAGCGAACGTGGACGGCGGATTCCAGTACGGCGACATCATCGTGATCGGTGCCATCGCAGCTTTCATCATCCTGCGTTACCGCGCCATGTTGGGCGAAAAATCGGGCCGCGACGTGTCCGATATGCAGCGTCCCATCAACGATCTCGAGCCCGTCATCCAGTTACCCAAACGTGCCGAGACCGTAGTCGAGCTGGTAAAGAAATCCACCGACAACGAGCCCAAGGCCTTCGCCGACCAGTTTTCCGCCATGCGTGCCATCGACACCGACTTCACCGTCGACGAGTTCCTGACCGGTGCCAAAGCAGCTTATGAAATGGTCATCGAGGCTTATAACGAAGGCGACCACGAAACACTGAAAATGCTTCTCGCCGACCCGGTCTACAAGGAATTCAAAGGTTCGCTCGAGGCCAATGAGAAATCGGGCCGCAAAGCGCACACCACGTTGCTCGCCATCATGAAGGCCGAGATCAACGATGCCAAGCTGCGCGGCAACAAAGCGACCATCACGGTCGACTTCCACAGCGAACAAATTCCGCTGGTGCGCGACAAAGACGGCAAGATCGTCGAAGGCGATGTGAATGCGCAGGAAGCCGTCGAGGACCAATGGGTGTTCGAGCGTAACCTCGCCAGCAACGATCCGGCATGGACGGTCATCGATACCTAGTTTTTAGGGTTCGTGTTCTCACAAGCATAATACTGCGTCACGCCAAGCGATTGCTTGTGCAGCAGGCCCTGCGCAATTTCGCAGGTGCGCTTCTCTTTGAAATTTCCCACGGGCTGACGCTGATGGTCGATGATGTTGCCGTGGACCATGGTCGCGGGTTCATTGCGTGCGCAGGCGGCGCAGAATAACAGGATCAGTAGCGCGGCGCGCACTACAGTTTCTGACCGGTGGCGGCCCAATCCTTGGTGAACTGCTCAAGGCCCTTGTCGGTCAGCGGATGGCTTGCGAGTTGCTTGATGATGCTGGCGGGAATGGTCGCCACATGTGCGCCGAGTTTCGCCGCAAGCACCACATGCATCGGGTTGCGTACGCTGGCCACCAGCACTTCGGTCGTGAAGTCCTGGTAGTTGTTGTAGATGTCGACGATGTCGGAGATCAGCTCCATGCCGTCCTGCCCAATATCATCGAGACGGCCGACGAACGGCGACACGAACGTTGCACCCGCCTTCGCGGCGAGAATGGCTTGCGCGGCACTGAAGCACAGCGTCACGTTCACGTGCGTGCCTTTGTCGGTGAAGTATTTGCAGGCTTTCAGGCCATCCACTGTCAACGGCACTTTGATGCACACGTTCTTGGCAATTTTGATGAGGTCATCGCCCTGGCGTTTCATGCCCTCGAAGTCGAGCGCTACCACTTCGGCGCTCACCGGGCCATCGACGATGCCGCAGATCTCAGCGATGACTTCCTTGAAGTCGCGGCCCGATTTCTTGATGAGGCTGGGATTGGTCGTCACGCCATCGAGCATGCCGGTCGCCGCCAGCTCGCGGATCTCATTCACATCGGCGGTATCCACAAAGAATTTCATTTGGCTCTCCCATTGCGCACGCGCGGTGCTATCTAGATTCAATGAGCAAGGCTTTAGCAGTGGAGGTGGACGGGGCGCAAGCGTTGAAGCGTGCGCCGGTGCTCATGCCCGCCCTGGTTTCACAAGCCTATGATTATTTCGTGCCCGCCGCTGCGCCCGTTGGCGCGCTGGTGGAAGCCAAGCTCGCCAACAAAACGCGCATCGGCGCGGTGTGGGATGGTGCGGGCGATGCGAGCTTGCCTGATGCGAAGGTGAAACCCGTCGCGCGCGTGCTCGACCTGCCGCCACTGAAAAAAGATTTCCGCGACTGGCTGGCGTGGATGAGTGATTACACGCTCGCGCCGCTTGGCGCGGTACTGTCGCTCGCCGGGCTTTCCTTCGCCGCCAAAATTACGCGCACCGCGTACAAGCCACCCGTGTTCGTGCCCACGCTGCCCACGCTCACCGATGCGCAGCAACAAGCCGCCGCGAAGCTGCTCGATGGTGGCGCGGTATTGCTCGATGGCGTCACCGGTTCTGGCAAGACCGAAGTGTATTTCCACGCCATTGCGGATGTGCTGGCGGCTGGCAAACAGGTGTTGGTGCTGCTGCCTGAGATCGCACTCACGCACCAATGGCTCGAGCGATTCCAGCAGAGCTTTGGCGCGCAGCCATCGGTCTGGCATTCCAAGCAAACACCGGCATCGCGGGCGCGTGTGTGGCAGGGTGCGGCGCGCGGCGAAGCGCAGCTCATCGTCGGTGCGCGTTCGGCGTTGTTCCTGCCCTTCCGCGATCTGGGCCTCATCGTCATCGATGAAGAGCATGACCCGTCCTACAAACAAGATGAAGGCGTGCTGTACCACGCGCGCGACATGGCCGTGGCCCGTGCGCGTTTTGAAAAAATTCCCATCGTGCTGGTGTCGGCCACGCCGAGCCTTGAGACCATCATCAATGTCGAAGAAGGCAAGTACCGCACCGTGCATTTGCATGAGCGTTTTGGCAAAGCAGGCATGCCGCAAGTGAAGCTGGTCGACATGGTGGCCGAGCCGCCCGAGCGTGGTGATTTCCTTTCGCCTGCCGTGCGCAGCGCCGTGGCCGCGACCTTGGAAAAAGGCGAGCAGGCATTGCTGTTCCTGAACCGTCGCGGCTATGCACCGCTGTTGCTGTGCCGTGCGTGCGGCCATCGTTTCGAGTGCGCCGATTGTTCGGCGTGGATGGTGGTGCACGGAAAAAATCAACGCATCGAATGCCATCATTGCGGCCATCGCGACCCGATGCCGAAAGAATGCCCGAGCTGCAAAGCCGAAGCCGACAAGCTGGTGCCGTGCGGCCCCGGCGTCGAGCGCATCGCCGAGGAGGCCAAGGTCGCCTTCCCCGAACAACGCATCGCCGTGCTTTCCTCTGACGAAGCCATCGCCGCTGAGGCATGGGCTGCCATCGAGCGCGGCGAAGTCGATATTCTCGTCGGCACGCAAATGGTCGCTAAGGGTCACCATTTCCCCAAGCTGACCTTTGTGGGCGTGGTCGATGCCGATGTCGGGCTGCAGGGCGCCGACCTGCGCGCGGGCGAGCGCACCTATCAGCTGCTGCACCAGCTCGGCGGGCGCGCGGGCCGTGCCGAGGCGGCGGGCACCGTTCTTATCCAAACGTATCACCCGCAGCATCCCATCATGCAGGCGTTGGTGAAGCATGATCGTGACGCGGTGATGGGGCTTGAGCGCGCGTTGCGCCAGCAAGGCGGCTGGCCGCCCTACGGCCAGCTGGCGGCTATTTTGCTGGATGGCGTGAGCGAGAGTGCCGTGCGCAGCGCGGGCCAGAAACTCGCACAACGCGCGCCGGTCGATGCGCGCTTGCGTGTATTGGGTCCTGCCCCTGCGCCGTTATCGAAGCTGCGCGGGCAATACCGCTATCGTCTGTTGGTGAAGGCGCAGCCGGGCATCTCGCTTCAGCGCACGTTGCGCGCGTGGCTGGCCGACGCTAAGTTCAAGGGCGTGCGTATCAAGATCGACGTGAACCCGTATTACTTCATGTAGAAAAGCAAATCCCGCCTCCACCATGAAGGTGAAGACGGGATTGCGCAGAAGGTTACCCTTCTAAAAGGAGCCGTCGAGGGCGACCCAGTCGAGGCCGGCCAGAAGCATCTGAACGAAGATGGCGACCATCAGCCCGTTGTTGATGCCTTTGGCGAATGGCGAATTATTGTAATCGTCATCGGCCACTCGAAAGAGTGTGGCGAGTGCCAGTCCATAAAGAACCACCTTCGCCAGCATTTCCCAGAAGCCACCGCCGAAGATGGCGATTAGCATCATGGCGAACACCAGGCCCGTGCCGTAGATCATCTGCCGGTTCTCCGGAAGACGATAGGCGGCCAGAAGGCTGGGAACGCTGCGCAGGTCGGCGACAAACAGTGCGGAATAATTGGGTGCACTGGTTTTCATGTTCTTTCTCCTTGAGTCATAAAGCAGCGGAAAAAATGCTCCGCGAACTACGCTACCAACGAGTGCAAAAGCGCTCGTGAATGGTTGAAGATCAAAAGAGTGAAATTCAGGCCAAGGTAACGCATTGATAATAGCGGGTTTTGATGACTTGCGATGTGAAGTAATTGTGACAAGCGTTGAAAAATCAATGGGTTGGGCGGCCAAGGAACGGAAAACCCCACTCACCGGGTGGCAAGTGGGGTTTTCGCAAGGATCAGGTGATGTTCACACCCGCGACCAGCGAGGTCATTTCGACCGGCTGTTGCGGGTAGAATTCATCGCCGGAAGAAGTGGTCATGGTGTAGCCGAACAGCAGCCCATAAAGCAGGACGCTGAACAGGCTCGCGAGCACGAAACACAGCGCATAAAGTACGCCGCGTATCGGGTTTAAGAGGCCCCGTTGCTTCTGGGCGGCCCAGCAGCAGAGTATGCCGAGGGTTCCCAGTATCGCCAGCACCACCCATGCCTGCGCCGTAAAGCCCAGGTAGAGTGCGCCGCCGATGCAGCCGAGCGTCACCGCGAATCCCGCGATCAGCGTCCAGAACTGCCGGATGCGCCACGCAGTATCGTCGATGAATTCCTGCCAACGCGACGTGTCACGTTCAACGGGTTCAAGCCATGGAGTTTCCGAAACATGGTCACTCATGGAACTTCCTTCCTATCACTTAGCAGTGAGGGTCCGCCTCACACGGTAAGTTCGTTACGAGCAGACACTTGGGGTGTTCGCCGCAATCGCTTTCGAGAAAACAGGTTCAGGAAAGCAATAAGTAACGGGCGGCGTTTAGCACGCGATGTGCGCAGGTTTTGTGAAGAAACCATGACATCGCGAGGGAATCCGCGGCTTAGCGGCTGAAAAAATGCCCGAAAAACAGCATCTCGCCGAGACGCGAGAAAGTCCTTGATTCCCACTGGCTCCGTGCATAGATTGCGCGCGCAAAAACAACCCCCTCGCCCGAGCAAAACAAGCCCATGAGCGCTTCCCGTTCTTCCGAGACTACCGTTGCCAACCGCTACGCTACCGCGATCTTCGCGCTCGCCAGCGAGGCCAAGAAACTTGAGGTGGTGGTTGAGGAATTGAGCACGCTGGGCCGCGCGGTGGCCGCCAATGCCGAGCTTTCCTCGGTGCTGAAGAATCCGCTGATCGCCAAGGATAAGAAGGCCGACGTGCTCGTCGCGCTGGCGAAGAAAGCCGACAAAATTACGCTGCAGGCATTGAAGACCTTCGCCGATCAGGGCCGCGCCGAGCTGCTGCCGAAGATCGCCGAGCAGCTGCGCGCCAAGCTGGCCGCCGGTAAGGGCGAGCTCATCGCCGAAGTCGAATCCGCCCGCCCGCTTTCGGCCACCGTGCAGAAGCAACTGGCTGATTCCCTCAGCAAAGCGACCGGCAAGGTCGTGCACCTGAACCTTAAAGAAAATCCCGAACTGCTGGGCGGTGTCGCCGTGCAGATCGGATCGCAGCGACTCGATGCGTCGCTGTCTGCCGCCCTCAACCACATGCGCCGCGAACTGCTGGCGTCGAACGCATAACTTAGGAGCCTACCCATGGAC
>JBEIOT010000160.1:0-4712 GCA_040377415.1 Azospirillum sp.
ACCGCGGCCATGCTGGCCGCCAGCCCCGCCCTTGCCGCGCGGGTAACCAACCTTGACCATGTGCCGCATGTGGTGACCTTCGAGCGTGCGGGTAGCGTGCAGGAGCAAACGGTGCTGCCGCAGCGCACGGTCTATTTCGCGAATGCGGATGGTATCGTGGGCCTGAAGGGCGGCACACCGGCCCGCAGCACGGTGACCAGCGACGGCCTGCTGCAAGGCACCATCGGCGCAGTGCGCAGCAGCCAGATCCCTGCGGGTCCGGGCGATGATTTCGTTATTTGGCCGGGTGGTAAATTCAATCTTCAGCGCCGCATCAAAGCATTCGGCGGAAGATAGGCTACTTTTTCTCGCGGAGTGCAGCTTGCGCGGCGGCCAGGCGTGCGATCGGCACGCGGTACGGCGAACAGCTGACATAGCTTAGGCCCAAACGCTGGCAGAAGCCGATGCTGGCGGGGTCGCCGCCATGTTCACCGCAGATGCCGAGTTTCAGGTCCTTGCGCGTAGCGCGACCGCGCTCCACAGCCAGTTTAATGAGCTGGCCGACGCCATCCTGATCGAGCGTGACGAACGGGTCCTGCTCGATGACGCCTTTGCGTTTGTAATCTTCGATGAAGCTGGCCGCGTCGTCGCGACTGATGCCGAGCGTGGTCTGCGTCAGATCGTTAGTGCCGAAGCTGAAGAAATCCGCGCTTTCGGCAATTTCACCGGCTTGCAGGCAAGCGCGCGGCAGTTCGATCATGGTGCCGACCTGGTAGGGTACGGTCACGTTGAGCTCTTTGGCGGCGGCGTCGATGACGACTTTCGTCATCGCCAGTTCTTTGCGCGTCATCACCAGCGGGATCATGATCTCGGGGATGACCTTTTTGCCTTCGGCCGCCACTTCGTTCACCGCGGCGAAAATAGCGCGGGCCTGCATGGCATAAATTTCAGGGTAGGTGATGCCAAGGCGCACGCCGCGGTGGCCGAGCATGGGGTTGGCTTCGTGCAGTTGCGCGGCGCGGTATTTCACGGCATCGAGCGGCACATGCGCGGCGTCGGCCACTTCCTGCATTTCCGATTCGTTGTGCGGCAGGAATTCGTGCAGCGGCGGATCGAGCAGGCGAATAGTTACAGGCAGGCCGTCCATGATGCGGAAGATCTCAACGAAATCTTTTTTCTGCATCGGAAGCAGTTTTGCCAGTGCGGTCTCGCGCGATTTGACGTTGTCGGCGACGATCATCTCGCGCACGGCGGTGATGCGGTCGGACTCGAAGAACATATGCTCGGTGCGGCACAAGCCGATGCCTTCGGCACCAAAGCCGCGAGCGGTCTTGGCGTCGGCTGGTGTTTCGGCATTGGTGCGCACCTTCAACGTGCGCACGCTATCGGCCCAACCCATGATGGTATTGAAATCGCCTGACAGGTCGGGGTTCACGGTGGGCACTTCGCCTAGCATCACTTCGCCGGTGCTGCCGTTCAACGTGATCACTTCGCCTTCGCGCACGGTGAGGCCGCCGGCCGCGAATTCTTTGCGCGCGTAGTTAATGCGAATTTCACCGGCGCCCGATACGCAGCATTTGCCCATGCCGCGCGCGACGACGGCGGCGTGGCTGGTCATGCCGCCACGAGCGGTGAGGATGCCTTTGGCGGCGTGCATGCCGTGAATGTCCTCAGGGCTGGTCTCGATGCGCACGAGGATGACTTTCTCGTTACGGGCTGCCGCGCTTTCGGCGTCTTCCGCCGTGAACACCACTTTGCCCGAGGCTGCGCCCGGCGAAGCGGGCAGGCCTTTGGCGATGACTTGTTTCTTGGCGTTCACGTCGAGCGTGGGGTGCAGCAATTGGTCGAGGCTGCTGGGATCGATGCGCAGCAAACCTTCTTCTTTGGTGATGAGTTTTTCGGCCACCATATCGACGGCAATTTTCAGCGAGGCTTTCGCGGTGCGTTTGCCGTTACGGGTCTGCAGCATCCACAGTTTGCGGTTCTCGACGGTGAACTCGATGTCCTGCATGTCGCGGTAATGCGCTTCGAGCTTTTTGTAGATGGTGACGAGTTCGCCGAACACATCGGGCATCACTTCTTCCATGCTCGGCAGGTCGCCGCCTTCGGCTTTGCCCTGGATGGTGAGTGGCTGCGGCGTGCGGATGCCGGCGACCACGTCTTCGCCCTGCGCGTTCACGAGGAATTCGCCGTAGAAGAGTTTTTCGCCGGTGCTGGGGTTGCGGGTGAAGGCCACGCCGGTGGCGCAATCGTCGCCCATGTTGCCGAACACCATGGATTGAATGTTCACTGCTGTGCCCCAATCGGCGGGGATGTCGTGCAGGTTGCGGTAGGTGCAGGCACGCGGGTTCATCCAGCTATCGAACACGGCGCGGATGGCGCCCCAGAGCTGTTCGGTGACGTCTTGCGGGAAGGGCTTGCCGTGCTCGCGCGCGACGAGGTCCTTATATTGCGCAACAAGGTTCTTGAGGTCTTGCTCGGTCAGGTCGGTGTCGAGCGCGACTTCGCGCTCGTTCTTCATGAGATCGAGCAGGTCTTCGAAATGGTCGTGGTGCACGTCGAGCACGACGTCGGAATACATTTGGATGAAGCGACGGTAGCTATCGTACGCAAAGCGTGCGTTGCCCGTTTTGGTCGCGAGACCTTCGACGGTGGCGTCGTTCAAGCCAAGGTTAAGGATGGTATCCATCATGCCCGGCATGGAGGCGCGAGCGCCCGAGCGCACGGAAACCAGCAGCGGGTTCTTCGCGTCGCCAAAGCTGCGGGCCGTGCCGCGTTCAATCTCCTTCACGCCATCGGCCACTTGCTCTTTCAGGCCAGCGGGGAAGTTCTTCTCGGCTGCGTAGTAGGCGACGCAAACATCGGTGGTGACGGTGAAGCCCGGGGGCACCGGCAGGCCAAGCTGGCACATGTCGGCGAGGTTGGCACCTTTGCCGCCCAGCTCGTTCTTCATCTTTGCCGAGCCTTCGGCTTTGCCATCGCCAAAGCTGAAGACCAGCTTGTCGGCGAGTTGCGTTTTTTTAGCGGTGGCGGCGTTCATGTTATCCCTCAATTTTCGAGAAATCGGCGATGCGACTGGTGGTCTCGCGCACGCCTGCGAGCAGGCTGAGGCGCGAATCCTTGAAGCCTTCTTCGGTGACCATCACGTCGTCGAAGAAAGTGTTGATGGGGGCGGCGAGTTGGGCCAACGCATCCAGCGAGACCACGTTGCCTTGTAGCGCGGCGAGCAATTGTTGCTCGGCGGGCTTGGCAAATGCTGCAGTTTTTGCTGCAGCAAACTGGTAGCTGGTTTTGCCCTTTTTCTCCTCGGCAGCGAGGATGTTCAGCGCGCGTTTGATGGCGGCGAGGGTGACTTGCTGCTTGGTGGTGAATTCGTTGAGGGCTTTGGCGTTGGCAACGATGGCCAGCGGGTTGAACGAACCATCGGAAACCGAGAAGCTGGCCTCGATGATGTCGTGACGCACGCCTTCGTCTTTCAGCATGGTCTTCAAGCGGTCGCGGAAGAATTCAGCGACTTCGGCGTTGATGAATTTCGTGAGGTCGATGTTCCATTGCTGGGCAAGCATGATGCGCAGCACGCCGAGTGCGGCACGGCGCAGGGCGAAGGGGTCCTTGCTGCCGGTGGGTTTTTCGCCTGCAGCAAACAGGCTGATGATGGAATCGAGTTTATCGGCGACGGCAACAATGGCAGCGAGTTGCGATTCGGGAACCGAATCGTTCGCGCCGAGCGGTTTGTAATGGTCGCGGATGGCGTCGGCCACCTCTTGCGATTCACCCTGCGCAGTGGCGTAGTAGCGGCCCATGATGCCTTGCAGATCGGGGAATTCGCCGACCATGCCGCTGGTGAGATCGGCCTTGGCGAGAAGTGCGGCGCGCTGCACGAGCTTGGTGTCTTTGTAACCGACCGCTGCAGCAATTTCTGCGGCGAGCGCTTCGATGCGCGCGACTTTTTTGTCGAGCATACCGACCTTGGCGTGGAAGACGACGTCGGCGAGTTTTTGGCCCCATTGCTCGAGCGAGGTTTTCTTGTCCTGCTCCCAATAGAACGCGCCGTCGCTGAGGCGGGCGCGCAGCACACGGGCATTGCCTTCGATGACTTTTTTGCCTTCGTCGGCGGTGACCATGTTGGCCACCGCAATGAAGCGGTTGGTGAGGTTGCCTGCGGCATCGCGCAGGGCGAAGTAGCGCTGGTGCACTTTCATTTCGCTGATGAGGACTTCGGGCGGCAATTTCAGGAAGCTCTCATCGAACGTGCCGATGAGGGGCACCGGCCATTCAACGAGGCCGGTGACTTCGTCGAGCAGGGCAGGGTCGTTCACGGCTTCGAGTTTATTATGCTTGGCAAGGGCTGCCACTTCGGTCGCGACATGGTCGCGGCGGATGGCGGCGTCAACGATGACGCTGGCGGCCTTAAGCTGGTCGACATAGGTCTCGGCGTTCTTGATGGTGATGGTGCCGTGACTCAAGAAACGGTGGCCTTCGGTCTTGTCGTCGGCGGTGAGATGGCCGAATTGCACGGGCACAATTTTATCATCCAGCAGCGCAACGATGCGGTGCAGCGGTCGCACCCATTGCATGGCGCGCGCGCCCCATTTCATGGATTTGGGCCAGACGAAATCGGTGAGCGCTTTTTCGCAGACTTCTTTGGCGACTTCACCGACCGGGCGGCCTTTTTTATGGATCACGGCGAAGTAGTAGCCGTCGCGTTGTTCGCATTGCTCGGCAGTCAAGGC
>JBEIOT010000226.1:0-2621 GCA_040377415.1 Azospirillum sp.
CTCACCTGCAACGGCGATGGCAACGGCATGATAGGCAACACTGGCGCTTCGCATTACGAATGGCATCGCGCCTGGCAGCATCTGGCCAATGCCGGGCTGATCGAAGGCACCTACACGGGCATCTCAGCTGTCACCGTTAACAACCAAACCACCACGCCAGGCATCAATATCCCGCGTTCGAAAATCTCCATTGCAGGCTGGACGATCCGCGGCTTTGGCTACTTTGCGGGCGATGCTTCGTGGTTCGGTGCCGATTATGGTAATTTGCTTCAATTTGGCTCCGCATCGACCAACGACTGGGCCAATAGCGCAGCCATCAAGCCAGAAGAAGCCTGGAACATCGACACTAAGATGGATGACGGCCGACCGCACACCGGCCGTGTCATGGCCTACAGGAATGCATTACGGCCCAACTGCGTCGCGGCGACCGATGATGCCTATTTGCTGACCGGCACTGCCATCGGCTGCAACCTGATGTTCTTGCGAGCGATCTAATGCGACACGGGTTCTCACTCGTCGAACTTTCCATCGTGCTGGTCATACTGGGCTTGCTCACCGGTGGCATTCTTGCGGGACAGTCGCTTATTCGCGCGTCGGAGTTGCGTTCGGTGAGCACTGATTATCAGCGCTATCTGGCTGCAACGTTGGCCTTTCGCGATAAATATTTTGCATTGCCTGGCGACATGGCCAACGCTACCAGTTTTTGGACCTCGGCGGGCGGCACCGGTTCCGACTCAACCTGCCAGAATGCGCCCACAAATGGCACTGCGACCTGCAACGGCGATGGCAACGGCATTGTCATGAATATTGCGGCGGGCAGCAGGGAATCATTCCGCTACTGGCAGCACCTGACGAATGCAGGCCTTATCGAAGGAAATTATAATGGAAAACTAGGCAATACGCTTGGCTTGAACTTGCCTAAATCAAAAATTAACAATGCGTATTTTTATCCTTGGCAAGGCGGATACTATCCAGGCGATATCAATACGTTCGCGGGAGATTATGGCAATAACATCTATCGATTTACCAGCATCACCGCTGGTGCGGCGCCGTTTGCACCCGAAGAGGCATGGAACCTTGATACCAAGCTTGATGATGGCAAACCAGGTGGCGGTTCTATTTATACGTACAAGGGTGATGGAACGACCACGTTCTGCACCACAGGCGACACTTTGTTGCCCCCCGCCGATGCCAATTCGGCGTACCGGTTAGAGTTATCCGGTAAAGGCTGTGCACTTATTTTCCTGCGCGTCTTCTAATCACAGTTCCGGGTGTGCATAAACCCGCGGCTTTCTTGACTTGACACCCCTGCCCCCTATCCTTATCACTCCGCCAGTTTTGCCCGGAGGATAACCGCACGATGGCCGAGATCCTGAAACCTGCACCCAACGCCGCACTCGTACTTGCGGACGGGACAGTGTTTTCTGGTTATGGCATCGGCGTCCAGGGCAGCACCGCTGGCGAGATCTGCTTCAACACCGCGATGACGGGCTATCAGGAGATCCTGACCGACCCCAGCTACACCGGCCAGATCATCACCTTCACCTTCCCTCATATCGGCAATGTCGGCACCAACGTCGAAGACATCGAAGCCGATAAGCCCACCGTCGCGGGCCTGATCCTGCGCGAAGCCATCACCGAGCCGAGCAACTTCCGCGCCGCGCATCACCTTGATCGCTGGCTGGAGATGCAAAGCATCACCGGCATTACCGGCGTCGATACGCGCGCGCTCACGCGCCATATCCGCACCAAGGGCGCGCAGAACTGCGCCATTGTGTTCAGCAAGTCCGACAAGCTCGACGTGAGCAAGGCGAAGAAGGCGCTCGCCGAAGCGCCCGACATGAACGGGCTGGAACTTGCGGCGCATGTTACCACGCAAGTGAACAAGCCATGGAGCCAGCAGCGCTGGGAATTGGGCAAAGGTCACGCCGAATTGCGTGGCGACGAGAAAACATTGCCGCATGTCGTCGCCATCGACTACGGCGTGAAAATGAACATCCTGCGCAACTTGGCCTCGGTCGGTTGCCGCATCACCCTCGTGCCCGCGACGGCGAGTGCCGAGGATGTATTGGCACTAAAACCCGATGGTGTGTTCCTAAGCAACGGCCCGGGCGACCCCGCGGCCACTGGCGAATATGCCGTGCCCACCATCAAGAAACTCGTCGCCGCTGAAGTACCGTTGTTCGGCATTTGCTTGGGCCATCAAATGCTCGGTATCGCCCTAGGTGCGCGCACCGAGAAAATGAAACAAGGCCATCGCGGTGCGAACCATCCAGTGAAAGACCTTGAGACCGGCAAGGTCGAAATTACTTCGCAGAACCATGGCTTCGCCATTAGCGACACGAACCTGCCTGACCATGTGCTGGTCACGCATCGCTCGCTGTTCGATGGCACCATTCAAGGCATCGCGGTGAAAGGCAAACACGTCTTCTCGGTGCAGGGCCATCCCGAAGCGTCACCCGGCCCGCATGATTCGGCCTACCTATTCACGCGCTTCGTCGACATGATCAAGCAGCATAAAAATAAGAAGGCTGCGTAATGGCCAAGCGTACTGACATCAAATCCATCCTCATCATCGGCGCGGGTCCCATCGTTATCGGGCAGGCGTGCGAGTTCGATTA
>JBEIOT010000163.1:0-4583 GCA_040377415.1 Azospirillum sp.
ATTGCGCTGGGTTGGCACCGCCACTGACGAACAGCAAACGCGTCATCCAGCCCGCCGTGCCGATCTTAGAAGCAGGAATATTATTGCCAGGAATGCCGTCATAGACGCTGCCCGGTCCCTGGTAACCGGTGTAGCTTCCTTCAACCAATCCCGCCATTGCCAGATGCTGCCAGAAGCGGAATCCTTCTTCCGTCGTCACATCGGCGATGTTGCCGTTGCCATTACCGTTACAAGTGCCGGGCGTACCATCCGGCGTTGCGACCGATGCACAGGCCCCGGTCCCCGTCGCCTGGTCGCCCCAAAAACTCGTGGCGTTCGTCATGTCGCCCGGCCAGGCGAAATATTTGTCGCGGAAGGTCTGCGCTGCGGTCACATAACGACTTTCCTCCGTGCTCACGCTACGCAACTCCGCCGCGCGGATCAGCGATTGCCCCGCCAATATCCCACCGGTCAGCAAGCCCAGAATGACCAGCACAATGGAAAGTTCGACGAGAGAAAATGCTTTTTTCATCAGCAAATCCTAATACAAATCCACGCATCTGTCATGCTAGATGCTATTCTTAAATCGCAGCCCGCAGGCTTGCGTGCTTATTAGCAGGGCGTACTCGCCCGCATAATCGGTGGCGGATGAAGAAGTCGTGCAATCATCCCAAAGAATTGCGATGACCGATCCCCGGCCCGGCATGCCATCATCCATTTTTGTATCCACGTTCCATGCCTCTTCGGGCTTGAGCACCCCATTACCATCGCCGCCATGTATACTGAGATGGTTACCGAAGTTCATAGTGTAGTTATAAGGGTCGGCGGTGTAGCTGAAATAAACCAAATTCCAGCTTGCGCGATTTAGCTTGCTGGCGGGAATGTTTGTTCCCGGGGTGATTGCATACCCCGCTGCGGCGCTTGCCAGTCCCGAGTAACTGCCTTCTACCAGTCCCGCCAGCGCCAGTTGTTTCCATGCTTGGGTAAATTCGCCAGTGAGACCGCCCGCTGCCGCGAACTCTACCGTTCCGTCGCCATCGCCATTGCAGGTGCCTGGTGTACCGTTCGGCACGCCCGCATCCGCGCAGGCGGCGTTATCGTCGCCCCAGAATTTGGTGGCGTTGTTCATGTCACCGGCGATAGCGAAATATTTATCGCGGAATGTATGCAACGCCGTCTGGTAGCGTGCTGCTTCAGTGCTCACGGACCGCATTTCCGCCGCCCGAATGAGCGACTGCCCCGCCAAAATACCGCCCGTCAAGAGGCCAAGAATGACCAGCACGATGGAAAGTTCGACAAGGGAGAAGCCCTGTTTCATCCCTATAACCCCGGAATGAAGGCGAGGCCGCAGCCCGTGGCAGTAGCCGTCAGGTTATAGGCGATGTTCGATGCCGCCACGCAATTGGGCTGGAAGGCGGTCTTGAATCCAAATACTTTGCCCGTGTGCGGCAACCCGTCATCCATCTTGGTGTCGATGTTCCACGCCTCCTCGGCCTTCAATGCAGGATCGTAGGTCAGCTTCGTGGGGCTTTGTGCGCCGAAGAAAAATACATTGCCGTAATCGGTGGTGAAATACACGGCATCGCCAAAATTGCCCAGCCACGTGAAGCTCCACCCGGCATTGCTGAGCTTGCTGCGCGGCACGTTGCTGCCCAGTGCCGAGCGGTAATTACTGGCAATGACCCCCTGCGCCGTGAAACTACCTTCGATCAATCCCGCCAGCGCCAACTGCCGCCATGCGTGCCAAAGCTCATATTCAGTATCTGCTTCCTCGACCGCCCAATTGCCGACACGGCCATTGCCACCGCCGTTGCAGCTACCCGGCGTCCCCGCAGCACCCGCCTGAAACCCGCAAGTGGTCGTGTCACGGCCCCAGAAACTAATGGCGTTGTTCATATCACCCGGCAGCGCGAAATATTTGTCGCGGAAGGTCTGCATAGCGGTGACGTAACGCGTGTATTCCGTGCTCACACTGCGCAGCTCCGCCGCCCGAATGAGCGACTGCCCCGCTAGTATCCCACCCGTCAACAGACCAAGGATGACCAGCACGATAGAAAGTTCTACGAGTGAGAATCCACGCATCATTTCTTCTTTCTTCATTAGCGCATCCAAAAAGCTGGCCAGCACGAGATCGTGCTCACGTCCAGCCGATACGTAGCAGAGCCGGTCGCGGCCGTCTGCCAATCATCGTTGGTGGTACAGGTGCGCGAAGCCAGCACACCTTCGGCAATGCCCATGACCCCACCCATACTTGGATTCCCGTCGTCCATTTTACTGTCGATGTTCCACGCTTCTTCTGGTTTCAGGATGTGCCCCGGTGACGTTGGTCCCTGCAAAATAATATAGCTGCCCCACGTATTATACACGGGCGATCCGCCGGACAGGGCATTGGCGGTATTGATGCCCGCACGTCCATTGGCAATGCGAAGACGCGGTACGTTGACACCGGGCTCCCACACCATCGTGGGCTCGGCATACGAACCAGCATAACTGCCCTCGATAAGCCCTGCCAGCGCAAGATGCCGCCAGAACTGCGCGCGCTCATATTGCTGCGTCGCCGTTACACCATACATACCGTCGCCATTGCCATTGCGTGCGCCCGCCACGCTGGCCGCCGTGCCACTGGTCGACCACATGCCCCAGAATTTCTCCGCGTTGGCAATATCACCTGGCAATGCAAAATACTTATCGCGGAACGTATTGATGGCCGCCGCATAGCGGGTCGCATCGGTGGTCAATGTGCGCAATTCACTCGCCCGAATGAGCGATTGTCCCGCCAGTATCCCACCCGTCAGCAAGCCCAGTATGACCAGCACAATGGAAAGCTCGACGAGAGAAAAGCCGCGTTGGTGCATCTATTTCCCTAGCCCCATCTGCGAGCACAAACTCGCATGCAACCGGTCCTTGCGTTGGATGGCGGCGATCTCGATTTTCTCGCCGACGACGAAGGTGATGCCGCACGCGGCACTGTCACGCCCGGTCTGCACGGTGGCCTCTTCATCGACGGTGCCTTTTTCCACGTCATGCACCTTCAGCGTCGCGATACTCCAGAACCCTTCGCGCTCCACTTTTTCGACCGTGCCGGTGAACACCGCGTCGGAATCTTTCACCACTTCGTCGCGGCTTGTTGGCGCGCAGCTGCACGCCAGCGCCGGGCCGGCAAAACCGATGCTCAGTAAGGCAAGAACGAGGATACGCATGCGCAACTCCTACGGAATGAGAACGGTACTGCCGGTCGTGGCGCGCGATTCGAGTGCTGCATGGGCTTTCGCCGCGTCTTTCAACGCATAGCGTTGGGCCACGCTCACATTCAACTCGCCACGCGCGACCATCGCCAGCAATTCGGTGGCCGCCTTGCGATAGAGGCTATCATTTTTGGTGAGGTCCATCAAGGTAGGCCGCGTGATGAACAGCGAGCCGCGCTTGCTCAGCTCGCGCAGGTCGAACGGCGGTATCTCGCCGCTGGCCTGCCCATAGCTTACCATCATGCCCTGCGGCTTCAGGCTGTCGAGTGAGCCGGTGAACGTATCCTTGCCCACCGCATCGTAGACCACATCCACGCCCACATCGCTGGTCAACGCTTTCACGCGCTCGGCCACATTCTCGGTGCGGTATAAAATGACACTGGAACAGCCCGCCTCTTTCGCCAGCTTGGCTTTCTCGGGCGAACCCGCCGTGCCAATGACCAGCGCACCTTTTTTCACCGCCCATTGCACGAGCAACAGCCCCACGCCGCCCGCCGCTGCATGCACCAGGATTTTGTCGCCCTTGGCCACCGGGAAGGTCGTGTGCAGCAGGTACCACGCAGTCAAACCCTTCAGCATCACGCTGGCCGCCACCTCGTCCGTCACTCTCTCAGGAATGGCGATCAGCTCTTTGGCATGGATGAAACGTTTTTCGGCATAGCCGCCCATCGGTCCGCGGCCATAGGCCACGCGGTCGCCCACTTTCACGGTCTCGACCCCCTCGCCCACGGCTTCGACCACGCCTGCGCCCTCAAGGCCCGGAATGGCCGGCAGCCCGACCTGATAGAGCCCGCTGCGATGGTAGGTATCGATGTAATTCAGGCCGATAGCGGTTTGGCGGAGCAGAACCTGCCCCGGCTGCGGCTTCGTGGGGAAATTCAGCGTCACCGCCTGCAGCACGTCCGGCCCGCCGGTTTGCGTGAATTGCATTGCCATCACCATGATTTCCTCCTAGAGCCGCCGCCATGAAATACGGCACCACCATCTACGCATTGGCGAGCGCACCGGGCAAGGGCGGGGTCGCCGTCGTGCGCATTTCGGGCCCTGAAGCTGGCGCAGCGTTGCATTTTCTTGGGGTCGCCGAGCTGCCCGCCGCCCGCATGGCCACGCTCGCCACCCTGCGCCACGGCACACAAACGCTCGATCAGGCACTGGTACTGCGCTTCACGGCGCCCCATAGCTTCACCGGCGAAGATGTGGTCGAACTCCACCTCCACGGCGGCCGCGCCGTCATCAGCGCCGTGCTCGATGCCCTCGCCGCCTGCCCGGGCCTTCGTCTGGCCGAGCCGGGCGAGTTCACCCGCCGCGCTTTCCTCCATGATAAAATGGATCTGGCCCAGGCCGAAGGCCTCGCCGACC
>JBEIOT010000179.1:0-4029 GCA_040377415.1 Azospirillum sp.
GCTGTTCTCCGGCGGCAAGGGCATGGCCCATGTCTTCAACCTCTCCGCGGGCTTTATGCTCCTCGTCGGCGGCGTGTTCGGCCCGTATCTTTATTTGCAGAACAAGATCGACCATCGCCGCAAGAAGCTTGAGCGCGCCTTCCCCGATACGCTCGACCTGCTGCTCATCTGCGTGGAATCCGGCCTCGCGCTCGATGCTGCGCTAACGCGGGTGTGCAACGAACTTGGCCGTGCCTTCCCGGAGATGACGGAAGAGCTCAACCGCACACGGCTGGAGCTTGCCCTCATCAATGATCGTGTGCGCGCGCTGATGAACCTTGGCGAGCGCACCAACATGGTCGCGTTCCGCTCGCTGGTGGCAGCCCTCATCCAGTCCGAACGCTTCGGCACCAGCCTTACCGATACGCTACGCGTATTGTCGGAGGATTTCCGCCTGCAGCGCTTGAGCCAGGCCGAAGCCAAGGCCGCGCGCCTGCCCGTGCTACTCACTATCCCATTGATCTTCCTACTAATGCCCTCGTTCATGATCATTGTTCTGGGCCCGGCGATCGTCAAATTCGCCCGCCAAGGCGAAGCCGTCACCGGCCAGTAATTCACGGTTTTTTAAGGCTTTGCCCCTAATTTAGGGGAATGGAAGAAAAACCTACCCAGTGGAAAGGTAAGCCCCTCGGCAATTTGCACGAGCTGGATCCCGAGCGCCAATGGCCCCAGCTCGACGATAAGCTCGGGGCGTACTGGCCGCCTCAAATTCCGCCGCCGCCCGCTTTCGCCGATGATGAACCGCCGCGTCATTTCCACGCCACCCTTCGTCGCGGCAAAGCTCCGATCATCCATCGTGACATCCAAAGCAAAGTCGCCGCTGTTGCCGTCACCAGCCCGTCAAAAAAACCGATCGCGAAAATGGTGCTGGGCTCGATGCTGATGCCTGCCGCGATGTTCGCCCAAAATCTATCGCTGAATCCTAGCGCGCCCCTGGCTCCCGAGACCGAGTCTTCCGCCAGCACGCCGAATGCAAGTGCCCAAGCCTATGAAGCGACCCTGACCGCCGCACTGGAGCAGGTGCAAGCGGGCAATGCGCGCACCACCGTGGTGATCGATCTGGGCCATGGCCCTTACATGAAACGCACGGATACAGGCGAACTCAAACAAGTGAACGATCCCGGTGCTGAGAAAAAAGTCCCCGGTGGCAAGGATATCCATGAATCCAACGTGACAGCGGCGCTGGGCGCCCGCGTGGCGTTGCAGCTCATCCAGCGTGGTATCAATGTCGAGTTCACCCGCCGCGTCGATTCGCGCCATAACCCGCACCTGAAAGATCTCAGCGCCACCGAGCACCAGGTACTGGCACAGGTCGATAGCGAGCGAGCCGTGTTCGGGGAGAAACAGCGTTTCAACCAGCGCATCGAAACGGCACGGGCCGCACATGCGCGCGATCCCAAGGCCATTTATCTGGTGGTGCATGCCGATACGGCGCCCAACAAAGAGCGGCGCGGGAGTGCGGTCTATATTCACCCGGATACCCCAACGACCAGCAGCTCCTATCGCCTCGCCGAGACACTGGAGCAAGGGCTCACGAACGATCGCAAAGGCTCGCTGATCATTAACCGCACAAAAGGCGTGGTGCCCGGTCAGGAGGGCCACGGCGCCCTGTACAATGAAGACTGCACGCCCCGAAAAGGGCTGGGCTTGCGTGAAGTGGGCATCATTTCACCCGACCCCGTGCGCTCCATTAAGAACGGGTTGGGCAGCATGACCACCGTGCTGCTGGAAGCCGGGTTCCTGAACAACGATGCCGATGTGTGGCGGCTGACCAATGGCAAGTGGGCCACGAACTATTCCCGCGTGGTCGCCGAAAGCATCAACCGTTTCGTGGGGCGTGAATATGAAGGAGCGAAAGCACCGCCGCTGGCTACCACCATCACGGTCAACGGCAGGCAAGTGCATGTAGTACCAAACGACCCGGCCGCTGCCGACCAACTTTCGCGCGATATGGCGAATGCCATTCCTGCCGACAAAGCCCTGACCACTGGGATCTACACGCATGTGGTTCAACGTTGCTATCCGTCAGGCGCCAAGCACGGGGTGCGCGTGTCAGAATACATGCTCATTAAACCCAAGCTCGATCCCAAGCCTGAAAAGACTAAAAAGGATGTTCCCGATAAACCCCGTAAGGCGACCGATTTCGCCAAACGCGACGACAGCCCGCGCACGCGCAGCTAACCCCTCGTCTTTTTATACGCCTGCCCTATATTAGCGGCATGCCGTTGTCCGACCTGCCCATGATGCAAACACCCGCACCGCTTTTCGAGAAGAAAGGCGGGCCGTTCAAGCTGGCGTCCGATTATGTGCCAGCGGGGGATCAGCCCAAAGCCATCGAGCAGTTGGTGGGCGGCCTTGAAGCAGGCAAGCGCAATCAGGTGCTGCTGGGCGTCACTGGCTCGGGCAAGACCTATACGATGGCGCAGGTCATCCAGAAAACACAGCGCCCGGCGCTGGTACTGGCGCATAACAAAACGCTCGCCGCGCAGCTTTATTCCGAGATGAAGCACTTCTTCCCCGACAACGCGGTCGAGTATTTCGTCTCGTTCTACGATTACTACCAGCCCGAAGCCTACATCGCGCGCACCGACACGTTCATCGAAAAAGATTCCGCTATCAACGAGCAGATCGACCGTATGCGCCACAGCGCAACGCGTTCGTTGTTGGAGAGGCGCGATGTGATCGTGGTCGCCTCAGTCAGCTGCATCTACGGTATCGGCTCGGTCGAGACCTATTCGAAAATGACGCGCACGCTCGAGAAGGGCAAAAGCTACAACCAGCAAGCCCTGCTGAAAGAGCTGACCGAGCTGCTTTACAAGCGCAATGATATTGCCTTCGCGCGCGGCACATTCCGCGTGCGCGGCGACAATATCGACCTGTTCCCCGCCCACTTGGAAGATAGCGCGTGGCGTTTGAGCTTCTTCGGCGATGAGCTGGAAGACATTTACGAGTTCGACCCGTTGACCGGCGAAAAGGGCAAAAGCTTCGACGCCGTCACCGTGTTCGCCAACAGCCACTACGTCACGCCCAAGCCCACGCTGAATCAGGCCATCAAGCAAATGAAGGTGGACCTGAAAGAGCGCGTGAACTGGTTCGAGTCCCAAGGCAAATTGCTCGAAGCACAACGTCTGGGCCAGCGCACGCAATACGATATCGAGATGCTGACCGAGACCGGCATGTGCCGCGGCATCGAGAATTATTCGCGTTACCTTGCCGGTTCTGAAAAGGGTCAGCCGCCGCCGACGCTGTTCCAATATTTACCCGATGACGCCATCCTGTTCGTCGATGAGAGCCACGTGATGCTGCCGCAAGTGCGCGGCATGTACCATGGCGACCGCTCGCGCAAGATCGTGCTTTCCGACCACGGTTTCCGCCTGCCCGCCTGCATGGATAATCGCCCACTGCGTTTCGAGGAGTGGGACGCGCTACGCCCACAGACCGTATGCGTCTCCGCGACTCCCGCCGAGCTTGAGATGACCTGGACCAAAGGCGAATATGCCGAACAGGTGATCCGCCCGACCGGTCTGGTCGATCCCGTCTGCCACATCAAACCCGTGGCCAGTCAGGTCGACGACCTGCTGGGTGAAGTGCACCTGCAGGTGAAAAAAGGTTACCGCACGCTGGTCACGACGCTGACCAAGCGCATGGCCGAAGATCTGACACAGTATTACCGCGAAGTCGGCATCAAAGTGCGTTATCTGCATTCCGACATCGAGACACTGGAGCGCATCGAGATCCTGCGCGGGCTGCGCTTAGGCGAGTTCGACGTGCTGATCGGGATTAATTTACTCCGCGAGGGCCTGGATCTGCCCGAGGTCTCGCTCGTCGCGATTCTGGACGCCGACAAAGAAGGCTTCCTGCGGTCAGCGCGCGCGCTGATCCAGACCTTCGGGCGCGCCGCCCGGCACTTAAACGGCACTGTCCTGCTCTACGCCGACAAGATGACCGACTCCATGAAGAACGCCATCAGTGAAACCGACCGCCGGCGCC
>JBEIOT010000112.1:0-6510 GCA_040377415.1 Azospirillum sp.
AGCCGGTGAACGTAATGGCGCCGATGATGACGCCCAAGCTCATTTCCACCAGCGAACCGAAATAGATGTCGCCCGTGGTGCCGATGCCATAACTTTCCGGCGCCCACAACGCGGCCATGGCGATAAGCACCGCTGCCAGGCCCACCAGCGAGTGGAAGGCAGCCACCAACTGCGGCATGGCCGTCATGGCGATGCGGCGGGCGATGAGCCAGCCCACACTGCCACCCAGTGCCACGGCAATGAGCGTGTAGCGGTAGCTTTCAACCTGCGGCAGTGCCAGCGTGGTGACGATGGCGAGCGCCATGCCGATCATGCCATAACGGTTGCCCTGTTGCGCCGAACTGGGCGATGACAGGCCACGCAGTGCTTGAATGAAACACACCGCGCAGGCGAGATACAGGATGTAGAAAATACCGCTCATGAGGACTACGCCATTTTTTTGTAGAGTTTGCTAAGCAAAGCGCCAGCCAGTGACCATTTCACCAGTTCGCTCACCGCCCAAATGGCAGGCAGGTTCAGCGTGTCGAACGGCAGCCACATATAGGTCATCAGCTGCGGCAAGGCGAGCAATGCGCCTACCCAGAGGCCAAATTTCATGCCTTTGCGATAAGGGCACTCGGAGGTGCCGACTTTGCCGACCTTAATTTTGTCGCGCCACAGGTAGAAGCCACCAGCGAATAGCAGCGACATGCCGATGTGATAGCCAAAGCACCACGCACCCATAGCTTCCATTTCGGCCATCGGGCGGAACAGTTTTTCATACGGCAGCCACATATCCATTAGCAGTTTGCCGTGCACGATGAAGTCGAACAGGAAAACAAAGACGGTCGTTGCAGCAGCGCCAATAAGCACGCGTTTCTGGGTGAAGTGATCGATCATAAAAGCTCCTTAAGCTTTGGGTTCGGCTTTGGGCCGTTCTTTCTTCTTGAACATTTCGAGCATGCGGTGCGTCACCATGAACCCACCGAAAATATTGACGCTGGCAATGGCCACGGCGATGAAACCGAGGATGTGTGAGAAGCCGAAATCGCCGACGGGACCGAGCGCGATAATAGCGCCGACCACGATGATACCTGAAATGGCATTGGTCACGCTCATCAGCGGCGTGTGCAGGGCAGGCGTCACGCGCCACACTACGTAATATCCCACGAAGCAGGCCAGCACGAACACGGTCAGGCCGAAGATGAACGGGTCAACCCCGACATGGTTGACGATCTCCGTCACGGTGGTCGTTGTGGTGGTCGTGGTCACGGGTTCCATTGTCGCTCCTATTTCGGCTGCAGCGCGGGGTGCACGCTTTGCCCGCCCTTGGTCACCAGCGTGCCTTTGATGAGCTCGTCATCCCACAGCACGTTGAGGCGTTTCGTTTCTTTGTCGATCATCAGCGTCGTCACGAATGTTAGCACGTTGCGCGCATAAAGCGGGCTTGCGTCGCTAGCGGCGCGGCTGGGCATGTTGGTGTACCCGATAATGGTCACGCCATGCGCTTTGGTCACGTTATCGGCTTTGGTAAGCGGGCAGTTGCCGCCACTTGCCGCCGCCAGATCCACAATGACGCTACCGGGCTTCATGCTTTGCACCATGGCTTCGGTGATGAGCTTCGGTGCAGGCTTGCCCGGAATGAGTGCGGTCGTAATCACGATATCCTGCGATTTAATGGCATCGGCGATCGCCTGTTCTTGGCGGCGCTTATAATCTTCGTCCATCTCTTGCGCATAGCCGCCCTTGGTCTCGCCCGTGCCAGCGGCTGCCGCTACTTCCACGAATTTCGCGCCGAGCGACATCACTTGTTCTTTCACCGCCGCGCGCACGTCGAATGCGCTCACCACCGCGCCAAGGCGCTTAGCGGTGGCAATGGCTTGCAAGCCTGCGACACCAGCGCCCAGCACCAATACTTTGGCAGGGGGGATGGTGCCCGCAGCCGTCATCATCATCGGAATGGTCTTGCTCGTCGCCGCCACGGCTTCAATTACTGCGCGATAGCCCGCCAGATTGCTCTGCGAGCTCAACACATCCATGCTTTGCGCGCGCGAAATGCGCGGCAGCATCTCCAGCGAATAGCCTTGGATATTACGTTTGTTCAGCGGCGAAAAATCGGTGAGGCGATTCAGCGGGTCCAGCATACCCACCAGAATGCTGCCTTCCGGCAATGCCGCAATGTTCTCGGCCGAAGGCATCTCTACCGTCAGCGCCACATCGGCACCGGCGTAGGCTTCCGCAGCGCTATTGGTAAGGGTCGCCCCAGCTTCAGCCAGCGCTTCATCGCTAATGGCCGAATTGAGGCCTGCGCCACGCTCCACCGCCACATCCACGCCCAGCGCACGGAATTTCTTCACCGCGTCGGGCGTAATGGCCACGCGCGATTCACCGGGGGAAGTCTCTTTGGCGACGGCAATTTTCATGGGCATATTCCTATGGATAGGGTCCCATGGGCTTAGCCCACGTTTGACCAACTGGCAATTCTCTTATAAGCCCTGTGTTCAATCGAACTGATGCAGCGCATCAATGAGGGAGCATGGCGAAGAAAAAAACGCAGCCGCTGGTCGGCATCATCATGGGCAGCCAAAGCGACTGGGCCACCATGAAACAAGCCGCCGACATGCTCGACGAGTTCAAGATTCCCTACGAGAGCAAGATCGTCTCCGCGCACCGCACGCCGCAGCGTTTGTATGAATACGCCACCACCGCGCAAAAGCGTGGCCTGCAAATTATCATCGCCGGTGCCGGTGGCGCCGCGCACTTGCCCGGCATGGCCGCTTCGCTCACCGCGCTCCCCGTTTTGGGTGTGCCTGTAAAATCCAAAGCACTGGATGGGATGGATGCATTGCTCAGCATCGCGCAAATGCCCAAAGGCGTCCCCGTCGGCACCCTCGCCATTGGCGAAGCCGGTGCAGGTAACGCCGGTTTGCTCGCCGCCATGATCCTCGCGCTGCAAGACGCCAAGCTCGGCGCGCGCGTCACCAAATGGCGCACCGCGCAAACCAGATCCGTCGCGCTGGAGCCGCAATAATGGCAAGCGGCGAGATCGTTCCTCCTGGTTCCACCATCGGCATCGTCGGTGGCGGGCAACTGGGCCGCATGCTGGCGCGCGCGGCTAGCCGCATGGGCTATAAAACGCACATCTTCACGCCGGATAAAGATTCGCCCGCTTCGCACGTTGCCACCAGCACCACCATTGGCGCGTATCAAGACACCACCGCCCTGCGCGCCTTCGCGCAAGGGGTCGATGTCGTGACCTTTGAATTCGAGAACATCCCCGCCGAAACACTCGAGATGCTGGAAATGCTCGTCGCCGTTCGCCCCAAGCCCGAAGTGTTGTTCACCACACGCCACCGCCTGCGCGAAAAAGAATTCATCCGCGCGCAAGGCATCAACACCGCACCCTTCGCGCCCGTGCGTACCGAAGATGAATTGAACGCCGCCATCAAAACCATCGGCACCCCCGCGGTGCTGAAGACCACCGAACTCGGCTACGATGGCAAAGGGCAGGTGGTCATCAAGAACGCCAGCGAAGCCATGGATGCATGGAAGAAGCTCGGCAAAACGGAATGCATCCTCGAAGGCTTCATCGAATTCTCTGCCGAAGCCTCCATCATCGTTGCGCGCAGCACGCATGGCGAAATGCGCTGCTACCCGCTGGTCGAGAACATCCACAAGAACCACATCCTGCACAAGACCATCGCGCCCGCACCCTTCATCGATGCGCATCAGGAAGAAGCCGTGCGCATTTCCAAAACACTGGCCGAGAAGCTGGATGTGGTGGGCCTGCTGGCTGTTGAATTATTCGTCACCAAAGACGGCTTGCTGGTGAATGAACTGGCGCCGCGCCCTCACAATTCCGGCCATTGGAGCATGGAAGGCGCCCCCACCGCCCAGTTCGAGCAGCATGTGCGCGCCATTTGCGGTTGGGCCCTGGGCGATACCACCGCCCGCAAATGCGAGATGATCAACTTGCTCGGCGACGACTGGAAACAGTGGGAAGTCTACGCCAAACAGCCCGAGGCCCACGTGCATCTCTACGGCAAGACCGAATCTCGCCCCGGCCGCAAAATGGGCCACGTGACGATCGTTAAGCGCGCAACGTAGCGCCGAGTTTCATGGCCGAGCCGATGATGGCTTGCGAAACTGCTTCAATTTCAGCATCGGTCAGCGTGCGGTCGTCGGCTTGCAGCGTTACCGAGAGCGCGATGGATTTCTTGCCCTCAGCTATACCTTTGCCGGCATAAACATCGAAGATGGTTACGCCGCGCAGCAGGTTCTTGTCGGCCTTGTTGATGGCCGTCACTAAATCAGAGGCAGGCGTAGCATTATCCACCACGAACGCGAAATCGCGCGTTACGGCTTGGTAATCACTTGTGCTCAGCGGCTTGCGTTTGGCGGCTTTGGGTGCGGGCAGGGCGGACGCGTTCAGGCTGAACGCATAGACCGGCGTATCGATGCCCGCTTGTTTCAGCAGCGCAGGGTGAAGCTCACCGAACGCACCCAGCAAATTCTTCGGACCCATGCCCACCACACCGCTACGGCCGGGGTGGAACCACGGTGCGTCCTTCGTCGGCATCACGGTCAGCTGCGCGGTGTTAATGCCAGCGCTATCGAGCAGGAACATCAGATCGGCTTTTACATCGTACACGTTCGTTTCCGCCGAGCCGGCCCAGTGCAGGCCTTTGCGCAGACCCGCGCGAACGCCCGCAAGCACCGTCTTCTGGCCCGTCGGCGTCGTGTCATGGAAGATCGCACCCAGTTCAAAGATAGCGATTTCGCTTTGCCCACGATCAAGATTCGCGCGCACGGCATCCACCAAATGCGGCAGAATTTTCGGGCGCATCACCGACAAGTCGGAGCTAATGGGATTGAGCAGCTTCAGCGCATCGCTTTGGCCGCCCCAGGCAGCCGCTTGCGCTTCACTGCAGAAGCCCCAGCTGTAGGTCTCGTGTAGTCCACGACGCGCAACAGCGCGGCGTAGCAATGCTTCACGTGCTTGCGTCGCACTTAAGCTCGGCTTGGCAATGTTCGAATTCTTCGGCAGCGACACAGCGGGAATATTATCGTAGCCCACAATACGCAGCACTTCTTCGGCCAAGTCGGCCTTGCCCGAAATATCATGGCGCCAGCTCGGCACGATCATGTCTTTGCCATCGGCCACGAAGCCAAGCGCGCCAAGGATTTCTTTCTGTTTCGCCGCAGGTACATCCACGCCACCAAGGGCATTGGTGAAGTCCGCATCGAACGGCACGCGCTGGCGCGACTCGGGAATGTCGCCCGCAAGCACGCGCTTACCCGGTTTGCCACCGCAGAATTTCAGGATGAGATTGGTGTTGCCGATGTCCGCAATGCCAAGCCCCGCCGTATTCACGCCACGCTCAAAGCGCGAGCGCGCATCCGAATCGATCTGCAAGGCGCGGCCCGTCGTGGCGATACGTAACGGATCGAACAGCGCTATCTCCAGCAAGATATCCGTGGTCGTCTCCGAAACCGCCGTGGATACACCGCCCATGATGCCCGCGATGCCGATAGCACCCGAATCATCGGCGATGACGCAATCGCGCGGGGTTAGGTTATAAGTCTTGTCGTTCAGCGCCACGATCTGTTCGCCTTCAACCGCGCGGCGCACCACGATGCCGCCTTGCAGCTTGGCCAGGTCATAAACATGCAACGGACGGCCATCGGCCAGTGTCGAAAGATTGGTGATGTCGACCAATGCCGAAATAGGGCGCATGCCTGCGGCGATCATCACACGCTGCAGCCAGTCCGGCGAGGGGCCATTCTTCACACCACGGATGATGCGGCCTAAAAAGGCGGGGCAGCCTTCGGTGTCTTCGATGGTAATTGAATAAGTTTCACTACTTTCGCTAAAGTCCGCGAAGGATTCTTGGATGAATTTACCAAGGCCCGCAGCGGCGAGGTCGCGCGCGATGCCCTGCACACCCATGCAATCGCCACGGTTGGCGGTCACGTTGATATCCAGCACGGGATCGCCCAGACCTAATACATCGACAATGCTATCGCCCACATTCGCCGTCAGCGGCAATTCGATGATGCCCGCTGCATCGCTATCGATGCCAAGCTCGGCGCCCGAGCACAGCATGCCTTGCGATTCGACGCCGCGCACTTTCGCCGCTTTGATCTCCATCTGGTTCGTCGGGATAATGGTGCCGATATTCGCCAGCGCCACTTTAATCCCTGCACGCGCATTCGGCGCACCGCACACGATTTGCAGTTCACCCTGCGCCGCGCGCACTTTGCACACTTGCAGTTTGTCGGCCTGCGGGTGCTTTTCCGCATGCAAAATTTCGGCGACCACGAACGGTTTCAGCTCAGCCGATTTATCCTCGATGCCGTCGACCTCTAAGCCAATGGCAGTGAGCGTTGCCGAAATTTGATCGAGCGATGCATCGGTCTTCAGGAAATGCGTCAGCAGTGAGAGAGGGAACTTCATGCCGAAACTCCCTTCACCAGCGAGGGAATATCCAGCGCGCTGAAGCCGTAATGGTTCAGCCAGCGCATATCGCC
>JBEIOT010000091.1:0-7729 GCA_040377415.1 Azospirillum sp.
CGAACAGCAGCGCGAGATCTTGCGGGCGACTGAGGCGGTGTTCGCCGTCTTTTACTAATGTCACGGTCACGTCGTCGCCGGTGACTTGCTGGGCAATTTTTAAAGCCGTGTCCCACGGCACGTCGGCGTCTTGCTGGCCTTGGATGAGGTGGATGGGGATTTCCAGCCCGATCACATCGTTCAGCAGTAAATGCTCACGCCCATCGAGAATGAAGTTGTGGGTGATGGGGTAATCGGAGCCGTAGTCGCTCGGCACCCAGAGCACGCCTTCACTTTCGACGGTGGCGCGGTGTTCGGGTTTCATTTCGCGTAGCCAGATGTCTTCGGTGAAATCGGGTGCGGCAGCGATGCCGACCAGGCCCTTCACCTGCCCTTTGCGCTCACGCGCAGCGAGCAGTGCCAGCCAACCGCCCATGCTGGAGCCGATGAGAATTTGTGGGCCTTGCGCCACTTCATCCAGAATGGCGAGCGTGCTCTGCAGCCCACGCCCGATGGTGTATTCCATGAAGTCGCCATCGCTTTTGCCGTGGGCGAAGCAATCGAACGCGGTGAACGGGATATTCTGGGTGGCGCACCACTCGGCCATGGCGGTGGCTTTGGTCGATTGCATGTCGGAGCGGAAGCCGTGGATGAAGGTGACGCCCGTTGCACCCTCGCCCGCCTGATGACGGTACGCGATGCTGACGCCGGTGTCGGGAGTGTAGAAAAGTGGTTGCATATCTGAGTTTTACGCACAGGCGCGGCAGGTTCCAAGCAGAATATGGTGACAAGCGCGATGGAGGGGTTACAAAACCTTCCATGAATGAAATGCCGACTATTCTGAAAGTACTGCCGCGCCTGCGATCGGGCGGGGTGGAACGTGGCACGGTGGAGATCACCGATGCCATTCGCGGCGCGGGCATGAAGCCGCTGATCGCCTCGGCTGGCGGGCCGCTCATCCCGCATATTACGCATGCGGGCGGCGAGCATATTACCCTGCCGCTGGACCGCAAGAACCCGCTCATCATCCGCGCCAATGCGCTGCGGCTTTACCAAATTATCAAATCGCGCGAGGTGAACCTGGTGCATGCACGGTCGCGCGCACCGGCATGGAGCGCCTATTACGCCGCGAAATGGGCGAAGGTGCCATTCATGACCACCTTCCATGGCGTGTATGGCAGCGTGGGCGCGGTGAAGCGCCGCTACAACAGCGTGATGGTGAAGGGCGAGCGCGTCATTGCCGTTTCGAAATTCGTGCAGGAACATATCATCAATCGCTACGGCGTGGACCCGACCATCGTGCGGCTCATCCCGCGTGGCGTGGATTTTACTATCTTCGATGAAAAACGCGCGATCCCTGAGCGCATGATCCAACTGGCGAAAAGCTGGCACCTGCCGGACGACGACACGCCGGTGATTTTTTGCCCGGGTCGCTTGAGCCGCATCAAGGGCCAGCATGTGTTCATCGACGCGCTGAAGCACATGAAGGACGACCGCTTCGTGGCGGTCATCGCGGGCACCGACCAGGGCCATGAGGATTACCGCATGGAGCTGGAGAAACAGATCATCGAGAGCGGGCTGGAAGGCAAAGTGCGCATCGACGGGCCAACGAATTTCATGGCCGAGGCGTATCTGCTGAGCAACGCGGTGGTGGTGCCGAGCGTGAAGCCCGAGTCATTCGGCCGCACGGCGGTCGAAGCGCAGGCGATGGGCCGCATCGTCATCGCGACCGATCTGGGTGGCGCGAAGGAAACTATTTTGCCGAATGAAACGGGCTACCTGGTGCCGCCCAACGACCCGGCGACGATGGCGCAGGCCATTCAATATGCGCTGGCGCGCGACAAGGCGACGGCCGATGCGATGAGCCAGTTCGCCATCCAGCATGCGCATAATCATTTCTCGGCGCTGCAAATGAAGAACCGCACCATCAGCGTTTATAAGGAGTTGCTGACGTGAGTGAGCGCTCCAACATCCTCGTTATCAAGCACGGCGCGCTGGGCGATGTGGTGCTGGCCACGGCCGCGTTCAAAGCCATTCGCGAAGCATTCCCCGATGCGGACATCGTGGCGATGACGAGCAAAGGCTACGCGACGCTGTTGGCGCAGAGCCCCTATTTCAATGAGATCTGGAGCGACCGTAAGCCGAAGCTGTTCGAGCGTGATGCCATCCGTCGCCTGAAGACCATGCTGCATTCGCGCCCGTGGGATTTTGTGTTCGACCTGCAAGGCAGCCAACGCACCACCTGGTATCAGTGGATGTTCACGCGCCCGTGGCCGCGCATTAGCAACCTGAGTCGTTGGAGCAGCCACGGCCATGTCGACAAGCACAAGAAGTTGCGCCACGCGCTGGAGAATCTGCGCCTGCAACTGCGCCAGACCGGCATTGAGATCGGTGAGCCCGACATTAGCTGGCTGCATGAAGATGTAAGCAACCTGCAACCCGCCACGCAATATGCGCTGCTGGTGCCGGGTGGCGCTGCCCACCGCACCGACAAACGCTGGCCGGCCGATTCCTATGCTGCAGTGGCGCAAGAGCTGGTGGCAAAAGGTGTCATTCCCCTGCTTATTGGTACGGAAGCTGAGTCGGCGGCCATTCAATCCATCGCCAACCGGGTGCCGCGCGCGGTGAACCTGTGTGGCAAAACGAGCATTGCGCAATTGGCCACGCTGGCGCGCGAAGCCACGCTGGCGCTGGGCAACGACACCGGCCCCATGCATGTGATCGCTTCCGCAGGTTGCCCCAGCACCGTGCTGTTCAGCCATGCGTCGGACCCTGTTCGCTCGGCCCCCATCGGCCCGCGCGTGACCATCCTACGCGAAAAAAACCTCGACGAACTAAGCGTCGACCGCGTGCTGACTGAACTTGCGCCGCTTTTGTAAAGCTAGTACATCGCTTGCATTCAATCAGGACCCCACTATGAGCCAGCCCGCCCACGCCGAAAAGAACATCACCCTCACCCTGCCCGATGGCAGCACCCGCACCTATCCGGCGGGCACTACCGGTGAAGATGTGGCGCTCAGCATTGGCGCTGGTTTGGCTAAAGCCGCGCTGGCGGTGAAGGTGAATGGCCAACAGCGCGACCTGTATTTGCCGCTGACGGAAGATGCGCAATTCAGCATTTTGACCAGCAAGGACGAAGAAGGCCTCGACATCATGCGCCACACGATGACGGCACAGGCGCTGGCATTGGCGGTGAAGGAATTGCACCCGAGTGCCAAGCTCGCCATCGGCCCGACCATCGAGCACGGGTTCTATTACGATGTAGAACTCGACACGCCACTGACGCCGGATGACCTGCCGAAAATCGAATCGCGCATGCGTGAAATCCTGAAGCGCGACAAGACCGTGACGCGCGAGATGTGGGACAAGCAAAAAGCCATCGCCATGTTCAAAGCGCGCGGCGAACCCTACAAAGCTGAAATTATCGAGGGTGCGCCGGAAGGCCAGGTATCGCTTTACCGCCAAGGCAGCGGCGACGATGCATTCATCGATCTGTGCTTTGGCCCGCACGTGCCGAACTTTGCGAAGATCACCGGCGCGTTCAGTCTCACATGCATTAGCGGCGCTTACTGGCGTGGCGATGCGAAGAACAAACAACTGCAACGCATTTACGGCATTGCCTTCGACGATGAGAAAAAGCTGAAAGCCCACCTGACGATGGTGGAAGAAGCCGAGAAGCGCGACCATCGCCGTTTGGGCCGCGAGCTTGAGCTGTTCCACATTCAGGAAGAAGCCGCCGGCCAAGTGTTCTGGCACGACAAGGGTTGGACGCTCTATACCGAGCTGATGCACTATATCCGCGCCAAGCTGCGCCGCGATGGGTACATCGAAGTGCGCACTCCTATTCTCGCCGACCGCGTGCTGTGGGAAAAATCGGGCCACTGGGAAAAGTTCCACGAGAACATGTTCATCAGCGAATCCGAGCATAAGACGCTCGCCGTGAAGCCGATGAACTGCCCGTGTCACGTGCAAATTTTTAACGTGGGCCTGAAAAGCTACCGCGACCTGCCGATTCGCATGGCGGAATTCGGCACCTGCCACCGCAACGAGCCCAGCGGCGCACTGCATGGTCTGATGCGCGTGCGCGGCTTCGTGCAAGACGACGCGCATATCTTCTGCACCGAGGACCAAATTACCGCCGAGACAATCGCCTTCTGCGAATTACTGAAGGAAGTGTACAAGGACTTGGGCTTCACCGAGATCCGTATCAAATTCTCCGACCGCCCGGAAAAGCGCGCCGGCGAAGATGCGACGTGGGACAAGGCCGAGAAAGCGTTGCTGGATGCCAGCAAGGCAGCTGGTTTGGAAACAACGCTGAACCCCGGCGAAGGTGCGTTCTACGGACCCAAGCTCGAGTTCGTATTGCGCGATGCCATTGGCCGCGATTGGCAGTGCGGCACCTTGCAGGTCGATTTCGTGCTGCCGGAGCGTTTGGATGCCAACTACATCGGCGAAGATGGCCAGAAGCACCGTCCGGTCATGCTCCACCGCGCGATTCTAGGCTCGTTCGAACGTTTCATCGGTATCCTTATTGAGCAATATGCCGGCAAGTTCCCGTTCTGGATGGCACCCGTGCAAGCCGTCGTGGCTCCCATCACCAATGATTTTGATGCGTATGCCGACGAAGTGACCAAGACCCTGCGTGACGCGGGCCTGCGCGTGACCACCGACAAGCGCGCCGAGAAGATCAATTACAAGGTGCGCGAGCATAGTTTGCAGAAAGTGCCGTTCATTCTGGCGGTCGGCGGACGCGAAGCCGAGCAGAAAACGGTGGCGCTGCGCCGCCTGGGTTCGGACAAGCAAGAGGTACTGCCGCTTGACGGGGCCGTGCAAAGCCTTGTAAAAGAATGCTCCCGCCCACAATAGAGGATGATTCCCTGCATGACCCAAGGCCACTATGAGTTCTAAAGACACAAAAATCGACGAGCCGCGCATCAACCGGCAAATTACCGCGCAAAGCATCCGCCTCGTCGGGCCTAATGGAGACATGATCGGCGTCGTTCCCCTGCGTGAAGGCTTTGCCTCGGCAGAAGCTGCTGGCCTCGACTTGGTCGAAGTATCCCCCAACGCTGAACCGCCCGTCTGCAAAGTGCTGGATTACGGTAAATGGCGCTATCACGAGCAAAAGCGCGTTCAAGAAGCGCGCAAGAAGCAGAAGATCATCCAAATTAAGGAGATCAAGCTGCGCCCGGGTATCGACCAGCACGATCTTGAGATCAAGCTGAAGGCGGTGGAGAAATTCCTGGCCGAGGGCGACAAGGTGAAATTCACCCTGCGCTTCCGTGGCCGCGAAATGGCCCACCAGCAGCTTGGTATGCAGGTCCTGCATCGGGTGCGTGAAACGCTCGGCGACAAAATTAAGGTCGATAACGAGCCGCGCGCCGAAGGCCGTCAGGTCGTGATGCTGGTTTCGCCGGGTGTGAAGCACTAAACGATTTACTTATCCATCGCTTTTACCTAGCATCCGTGCAAATAACGGGGGCTTGCATGCAATTGAAAAATACGACGGCGCTGGTGGCAGGAGTTTTGCTGCTTAGCGCGTGCGCTTCGATCATCGAAGGCAGCAGCGACGATGTGAAGATCAATAATATCTCGCCCGTGGCCATGACCTGCAACGCCACCAACGAACGCGGCAGCTGGATCGGCCAAGTGCCGGGGCAAGTCACGGTGAAGAAATCGCGCACTGACCTGAAGCTTGCCTGCCAAGACCCGCGCACGGGTGCCCAAGCCGGGGCAACGCTGGTTTCGGAAGTTGAGCCGTGGGCATTTGGCAATATTCTACTTGGCGGTATCATTGGCCTAGGTGTGGATTGGGGCACGGGCGCTGCCTATGATTACCCCGATAGCGTGACCGTGACGACGACCGCAGCACCCACCGCCATCTACGCACCCGCTCCCGCTACTGTTGCCCCAGTAGCGCCTGTGCCAGCACCTGCCGCTTCAATCGCGCCGCTTCCACCGGTGATGCCGAGCAACGCTAATGTTCAATATTACGCACCCGCCACGCCGGTCGTTGTTGAGCCAGTGCCTGCTGCGGCCATAACACCAATGCCATTCGGCAGCCCCACTCCGCCGCCGAGCTACTAGCTGCCTGCGCTATACTGGCGTGTTTTCCTAGAGATCATCGATTTACGGAACTGTTCGCTAAAGGCCGGGGCCAGTGATCTTGGCCTTCTTGGTGTCGAACAATTTGGCGCCTGCCAGTAAATCGTCGATGAATTGCTCAGTTACTTGCCTTGCATCGATATCCGATAAAAGGCCGTCGTGGTTGGGCAACTTTTCACGGAGAACCACGAGTGCGTCCTGAAATTCATGAAAAGCGTAGGCCAGTTTTTCGCTGATGGCCGCGCGACGCGGCAGGTCTACATCGAATTGCGTCAGCTCCAATGCCACGGTCGCTTCGCGCATGGCCGCGGGCAGATCCTGCAGGGTTTGCCTGAACAGGGAATATTCCGGCGATTGCGGGTCAAGTAGCGATGCATCGTGCACGATCTGCTGCGTCCAACTGCCGAGATCGGTCTGGCCAATACGTTTCAGGCCCGCATATCGCCGCGCGAACGATGCACGGTTCTCGCTGGGGTCGATGTCGAGGGAGTCGCGGGCTTTATCGGTAAAACTCATGTGCCTAGCTTAGCGTCTAATCGTGAACATATCGTGAACGCTACAATCTAGCGCAACCAGGCGGATAGGCCCGGTGAGCGCTCGCTGTGGCGCGGGGGCTGAACGGCAGGCTCCTGCTTCATCTCGGCGATGCGATTGACCACCGCATCTTCGATCGCCAGCACGTACTGCATGGCAAAACCCGAGATCTGGGGATGCTTGTGCAGTATCTGCGACAGGTCGCGGCGTGAGCGCAATAACGCGTCCGACGGCGACTTGCTGGGGTCTTCATTCCATAATTCGCGCAGGTGCCAGTTGATCGCCGCGCCTGCATCGCGCGTAAATTTTTCCTGCGACGCTTTTAAGCGAAACGGTTTATCGCTGGTATTATCGGGATCGACGTAGGCTCCGAGCACCATACCATTATGCTCGATATCATTGGCGACCGTGCGTAATTGGCGGGCGGCAGCGTCATCGAACCGGCGTGGAAAAGCGTTGATCATGGCGAACTCCTTTGGCCATGGTCTAAACGACTTCTATGACGGAAATATGACGCTTTGGCTTATTTCTTGAGGAAGCGGCTGCCGGGCTTCACCGCCTCGGTTGCCTGCAAATGCTCAGGCAGCGCATCGGGTTGGTAGGTCTTCACATCGACCTTCAGCAGCGACACAAGCGGGAACGGCAGGCTGTGCGCGCCATTGCTGCGGTCGATGAGCGACGCTTCGGCGACGACCACCCCACCTGCTTTTTCAACACAGGCGACGGCTTCCATGCTCGATTTTCCGGTGGTCACGACATCTTCGACCATCAGCACACGTTGGCCGGGTTCGATGGCAAAGCCGCGACGCAAGGCGAACTCGCCGTTCTCGCGCTCGCAGAAGATGGTTTCGGTGCCCATCTGGCAACCCATTTCGTAACCGACGACCACGCCGCCCATGGCGGGCGCGACCACGAGATCGACTTGGATACCTTGCGCTTTCACGCGGGCGGCAAGATCGGCGCAGAGTTTCTCGGCGCGTTTAGGGTCCATCAGCACGCGGGCGCATTGCAGGTAATGTGCGCTGTGGCGGCCGGAGGAGAGCAGGAAGTGCCCTTCCAGCAGCGCCTTGCTCGCCCGGAACTCGGCCAGCACGTCTTCATCTTGCATTGC
>JBEIOT010000140.1:0-5637 GCA_040377415.1 Azospirillum sp.
CACCAAGCCAGAAGATTCCGGCGCCGAGCACGAGCGCATGCTGGGCGCCGCCGAAGAAGTGCTCAAATCGCTGGGCCTGCATTACCGCGTGATGCTGCTTTGCGCTGGCGATACCGGTTTTGGCGCACGCAAAACGTACGACATCGAAGTCTGGATCCCCTCGCAGAATATGTTCCGCGAGATATCGAGCTGCAGCAACTGCGGCGATTTCCAGGCCCGCCGCATGAAGGCGCGCTACCGCACCGCCAACGGCACCGAGTTCCTGCACACCCTCAACGGTTCCGGCCTCGCCGTGGGCCGCACGCTGGTCGCCATCCTCGAGAATTACCAGCAGCCCGACGGCAGCATTAAAATTCCGCCAGCGCTGCAGCCCTACATGGGCGGCCTGAAAGAGATCCGCGCATGATCACCGACCTGAAGAACACTCGCATCCTCATTTCTAACGACGACGGCATCGAAGCCGAAGGTATTGCCATTCTTGAGCGCATCGCCAAAACGCTAAGCGATGATGTATGGGTCGTGGCGCCTGAGCGCGAGCAAAGCGGGGCGGGGCATTCGCTCAGTCTGCATTCGCCGTTACGCTACCGCCAGCACAGCGAACGCCGCTTCAGTGTAAGTGGCACGCCGACCGACGCCGTACTCGTCGGTGTCATGGAAATCCTTAAGGACAAACGCCCGGGCCTTATGCTCAGCGGCATTAACCGCGGCAGCAACCTGGCGGAGGACGTCACCTATAGCGGCACTGTTTCCGCCGCCATGGAAGCCGCGCTGCTAGAAATTCCCGCCATCGCGCTTTCCAATACCTGGCAGGAAGTGATGGACTGGCGCACGCCCGAGCAATTCGCGCCCGGTATCATTCGCACGCTGACGCAGCTGAAATGGACCGAAAGCACGCTGATGAACGTGAATTTCCCCGCATTGCCGCCCGAACAGGTGAAAGGGGTGAAGCCGTGCCCGCATGGCCGCCGCAAGCTCGACGACAATTTGCACCGCCGTGTCGACCCGCATGGCCGCCCGTATATCTGGATCGGCGGGCAGCGCACCGAGCCGTTTTCCGACCACCCCACGGCCGATTACCGCCAGATCGCTGATGGCTATATCACTGTCACTCCGCTCGATCTCGATATGACGCAGTACAAGCTGCTGGAAGAGATGCGCGGACTGCAATTCCCGGCGTGACATTTTTCCGTCAGGCGACTGTCCGAATGATGGCCTGACCGTTATTCCATTGCGATTGCCCCCGTCTGTGGCCAAATTTCGCGGTATGCTGCCCGCATGATCGCCCTTCGTAAAAAGCAGCCCGCGCGCCGCTATCAGGCCAAACCGGCCAAACCCGCTATCAAGGGCGTGCATGCCGCCGTGCATGCGGCCATCGAAGCGGTGGAAGAGGCGGACCTGCACGCCGATAAAATTCGCCTCATCATGCGCCTGCGCAAGCAGGGCATCAGCGATATGCGCACGCTGGGCGCCATTGAGCAGACGCCGCGCGAAGCGTTCGTCGATAAAGAATTCATGGGCCATGCGTATGACGATCACGCGCTGCCCATCGCCATGGAGCAGACCATCAGCATGCCCAGCGTCGTGGCGATGATGACGCAGGCGCTCGACGTAAAACCCACGCATAGCGTGCTCGAAATTGGCACGGGCTCGGGCTATCAGGCGGCCGTGCTGTCCAAGCTCTGCCGCCGTGTGCACACCATCGAGCGTCACGCGCAGCTGGCTGATATCGCGCGCGGGCGTTTTGAAACCATGAAACTGCGCAATATTACCCAACATGTGGGCGATGGCGGCAAAGGCTGGGCGCATTCGGCACCGTACGAGCGCATCATCGTCACCTGCGCGGCGGCGGAGATCCCGCAGGCGCTGCTGCACCAGCTTACCATCGGTGGCATCATGATCATTCCCGTCGGCCCGCACGTGGCCGACCAGCAATTGCTCAAGCTCACCCGCATCAGCGAGGATGAGGTGCGCAAAGAAGCCATTGCGCCGGTGCGCTTCGTGCCGCTCGTGGCAGATTAGCGCCCCACTATTTCGCTTAACAATCGTTCAGTAATCCTGTGCATTTTTGTCACAAAGGATGGCCCATCGCGTGAAATTTTTTGAACGCATGATTATTGCCGTTGCGTTCAGCTGAAACGCCGTGCTATAGCTATACTCATGTGAACAAAGCTGTGAAGAACAACGGCCAACTCACTGATAAAAGGGCATAAGTTACAAAGCCTCAAGTCGCGGCGGCAAGCAAAGGAAAAGGGCACTATAGCCCTGTGAACAACTCGGTATCAGGGGTTCTATGCCGTATTCCTTCGTCGCAACACTCATGATTCTCACCACCGTCCTATTGTCGGCGTGCACCCAGTCAGAAATGGCAGCGCTCGACGATAAGAGCGGCGTCTATGCGGGCCGCAGCGCCACCATGGGCGTGGGCGGGTTCACCCCCACCTATGAGAGCAAATACGTACCGCCTGCGGCCATCGACAGCGTGACCAGCAGCGATCTGGCGCCCATCGGCAGCCAGCCGGCACCCGCACCGGCCCCCGTTGCATACAACAAACCCATGACCGCGATGCAGCCGACCATCACCTGGGCATGGCCCGTGCAGGGCTCGGTCACCAGTGGCTTTGGCCGCAGCGATAATGGCATCGCGAATGAAGGCATCACTATCGCCGCCGCACGCAACACCGCCATCCGTGCCGCCGCAACGGGCGAAGTCGCTTATGTGGGCGACGACGTGCGCGACTATGGCAACATGGTCATTCTTCGCCACGCCAATGGCGATATGAGCAGCTACGCCCATGCCGATCGTATCACTGTGGCCAAGGGCATGGTGGTCCGCCAGGGTGATACGATCGGATATGTGGGCAGCACGGGCCGCGCCCGTGCACCGCAGCTGCACTTCGCCGTCCGCTCGGGCGAGCGCGCTGTGGACCCGATGAGCAAGCTGCCAAGCCAATTGGCCAGCCGCTAACACTTCCCTTTTATAACGAAGCCGCTAACAAGGGTGCATGAGCACCCTTGTTTGGCTTCGCCGCGACTTGCGGCTTCACGACCATGCCGCGCTGGCCACCGCACTGGCGGGCGAGGGCAGTGTGCAGCCCGTCTTCGTGTTCGATGCTGAAATACTCGCGCGCTTCGATAACAAAGAAGATCGCCGCTTAAGCTTCATCGCCGATGCATTGTGTGATATCGATGCTAAGCTAAAAAAACGTGGTGGCGAGTTGCTCGTCTTCCACGGCAAACCCACCACCATCATTCCCCACGTCGCAAAAGCATTGGAAGCGGGCACCGTGGTGTGCGCGGCGGATTTTGAACCCGCGACCATCGCGCGCGATGCGGCGGTAAAAGCAGCCCTGCAAGGCAAAGCGCGTTTCGTGCAAGTGCTCGACCATTTGCTGAAAGACCCACGCGCGATGCTGAAAAAAGATGGCACGCCCTACAAAGTATTTACGCCCTTTTACAAGCAATGCTGGCGACCCAGCATTCATGAAAGCGACATGGGCGAATGGACGGTGAACGATAAAGGTCGCTATGCCAAACCCACGAAAGTGGAGGGAGCGCTTAGCTTAAGCAGCCCGAAACACCTGCTGGAGCAAGTCGGCTATATCTATCGCGATGACCCAGAGTGGAGCGTGACCGATAGCCAAACGCGCCTGAAAGATTTCATCGACGATCATCTCGCGCCGTACAAAACGCAGCGCGATTTCATGGCGCGGCACGGCACCAGCCGTTTGGGCCCATACCTGCGCCACGGCCTCGTTTCCATCCGCGAAGCGATGCGCGCGGCGGTCGAAAAAGGCCACGGCGAAACATGGATCGGCGAGCTGGGCTGGCGCGAATTCTACACCGCGATCCTCACCCATTTCCCGCACGTGGTGGAGAAGGAATTCCAGGAACATTACCGCGAGCTGCCATGGCGCAACGACGCAAAAACGCTGAAGGCCTTTAAAGAAGGCATGACGGGTTATCCCATCGTCGATGCCGCCGTGCGCGAACTCACCAGCACGGGGTGGATGCATAACCGCGCGCGCATGATCACGGCTAGCTTCTTCACTAAGCATTTGCTGATGGATTGGCGCATCGGCGAGGAATTTTTTGCACAGCACCTCATGGATTATGAGCTCGCCAGCAATAATGGCGGGTGGCAATGGAGCGCAAGCACCGGCACCGACGCGCAGCCTTATTTCCGCGTGTTCAATCCGGTATTGCAGAGCAAGAAGTTCGATGCGCAGGGCGATTACATTCGTGCGTACGTGCCCGAGCTGGCGAATCTATCCGACAAAGACATCCACGCGCCGTGGATGGGCAAGAACCCACCCGCGAATTATCCAAAACCCATTGTGGACCACGCCGCCGCGCGTGCGCGTGTGCTTGAGACGTTCAAGCGCGCGCGGACTTAGCGTTTGCGCTGAAGCAGGAAGAACGCCGCCGTGGCGATGAACAGCGTAAAGTAAATTGCCTGCTTATATTCGGGCAGCTTCATCGCGGCGATGATGAGTGCGCCGGCGAACAAATAGAACAGGATGCGTTTGGCGCTGCCGCTCATGCCAGTAACTTGGCGATCTTTTCACGCACAGCGTCTTGCAGGCCCGGGCGGGCGAGGGCGAGGGCGACATTGGCTTCGATATAGCCAGCCACTTCGCCGCAATCGTAGCGTACGCCATCGAAGCGATAGCCATAGAACGACGTGCTGCCTATCATGCTGTTGAGCGCATCGGTCAGCTGGACTTCGCCGCCGGCGCCTTTGGCCTGGTTTTCCAACACCGCAAAAATTTCGGGCTGCAGGATATAGCGACCGATGATGGAAAGGGTGCTCGGCGCATCCTCGGGCTTGGGCTTTTCGACCAGCCCTTGCGCTTTCACCAATTGGTTCGCCGCATCGCCGTTGGTCTTGAGAATGCCATAGCTTGCGGTCTTCTCGCGCGGCACATCCATCACGGCGGCCATGTTGGCGCCATCTTGATGGGCCTCGATCATCTGTTTCAGGCAGGGCTTGCTGGCATGCACCAGGTCATCGGCCAGGATGACCGCGAAGGGTTCGTTACCCACGGCATGGCGCGCGCACCACACGGCGTGGCCAAGGCCAAGCGGCTGTTGCTGGCGCAGGTAGGTCATGGTGCCGGGCTTGGGCAGCCAGTCGGTGGTCACCGCCATGATATCGGTCTTGCGCTTGCCGCCGAGCATGGAATCAAGCTCCGAGGTCAGGTCGAAATGGTTCTCGATGGCGCTTTTGTTGCGGCCCGTGACGAAGATGAACTGCTCGATGCCAGCGTTGAGCGCTTCTTCATAAGCGTATTGGATCAGAGGCTTATCGACGACGGGCAGCATTTCCTTGGGCATGGATTTGGTGGCGGGCAAGAAGCGCGTACCGAGGCCGCCAACAGGGAAAACCACTTTGCGTATTTTCGTCATGGCGGAAGTCTTCGTTGGAATATCATGGAAAATCAATCGAAATTACCCTGATTTGGTTGCTTGACAGGGGCGCAAAAATGCTTAAGTTCCGCCCTTCCGAATAACCGAGGTATTTATGGCTAAGAAAGCAACCGTACTTGTGAAGCTGGAATCGACCGCTGGCACTGGGTACTTTTATGTCCGCAAGCGTAACCCGCGCAAGCAGACCGAAAAACTGAAATTCATGAAGTA
>JBEIOT010000043.1:0-10724 GCA_040377415.1 Azospirillum sp.
ATCCGCGTTGGTCAGGTAGTAGGTATCACCTTCGAACTTCCCATCCTGAATGAGGAACCCACGCCGCGTGCGGTCACGCCAAGCTTCGCCAGCTCCTGCATAAGGATGAAAATGAACCCCACCCACATGCCTTCCATTGGGCAACAGCATGTCGCCTGGCAGGGTTCCGGCATCAGCATGGGGTTGCAATGCCGTTTCAGTTGCAGCGTAGACTTCCAGTGTGGGGGTCGAAAGTTCATCCCACTTGGATTTCGGCTCATCGCTCGCGGCTGTTGCCGCACGAATGCGTTCCAATGCGCCCGCGGCAGTTTCGGGTGGCTTGTCGCCACCGAATCGGTCTCTCCAGCCCATAAGGTCTCCTTATTGCTAAATTAGCAGGAGAGGCTTAAGATACCCTAAATATGGCCAACCCAATGGAAGATATAATTATTCTCGCCGCCAAGGCTGCCCGGAAGGGCGAAGTGCCCATTGCGGCGGCTGTGGTCGCAGGCGATGGCACGTTGCTGAGTCTCGCTCACAACCGCGTCGAAAAACGCAAGGATGCGACAGCGCATGCCGAACTGCTCGCCCTACGCAAAGCCATGAAAATTCGTGGCAGCAAATATCTGGCAGACTGCACACTGTATGTAACGCTCGAGCCCTGCGCCATGTGCGCGCAAGCAAGCAGCCTCGCCAAAATAAAGAAAATTATCTACGGCGCGTATGATCCCAAAGGCGGCGGGGTCGACCATGGCGCGCGCGTGTTCACGCAGCCGACCTGCCACCACGCACCGGAAGTCGTCGGTGGTGTGAATGAAGCCGAATGCGGCGCCCTCCTCACCGAATTCTTTGCGAGCAAACGCTGATGCATATTTTCGAGCCGCGCATGCGCTGGGTCACCATCATCGTGCTCACCACCATCCTTGGCGGGGTGGCCATCGCCTGGTCCAAACTCAATCTCGAATTCCTGTTCTACGCCAGCACCGTCGGCCTGCAGATCGCGCTGTTCCTCTACATCGACCGCCGCGTAAAATTCAGCCAGCTCGTGTTGTGGGGCCTTACGCTGTGGGCCATCCTGCATTTCGCTGGCGGGCTCATGCCCATCCCCGAATCCATCACCGAGCCGGGCCGTCCCGCGAATCTTTACAACATGCGACTGTTCCCGTGGTTCCCCAAATACGATCAGCTGGTCCACGCGTTCGGTTTCGGCATGAGCACCATCCTGCTCTACGAAGCGATAAGCGCACGCGTTGGTCGCCCCTTGCGGATCGATGTCGTGCTCGGCTCCATGCTGTTCCTTGCCGCCATGGGTCTTGGTGCCATCAACGAAGTGATCGAGTTCCTCGCCGTGCTGTTGATGCCCGATACGAACGTGGGTGGTTACGAGAACACGGGCTGGGATCTGGTAAGCAATGGCACCGGCTCCCTCATCGCCATCGCGTGGCTTAAGATTTTCCGCCCCGTGCGCGACTAGTAGCGCGTCGGCGCTTCGATACCGTTCTCGTCCATCAGACGGCGCGCTTCCACCCAATCGGCTTTGCTGCCGGGAATGCGTTTATTCAAGAAATCGTCAATGGTCAGACCACTCTGGTAGCGCACCAGTTCGCATTGCTGTGGGAATGTGCGCATCACTTCCGTTACCATCGCCGGCGTCAGCGATGGCATGGCCGAAAGCTCGGCCTCTAAATTCATCTGCAGCTTCGGCAGGTTATCGTGCACCTGTTTCATATACTTGGCTTTCACCATGGTCTGGGTCCATGCGTGTTTGGCGACCTTCGTGATCTCAGGAAGCTGCTCCGCGATTGCTTGCCGCAATGGCATCGGACACTCGCTGATCGCATCGAGCACCTTCTGGCGCGGCTCGCTCTTGATGTTGTTGGGCGCCCACCAATGGTCGTCGGGCTTGTAGGCGCGCAGCCAGAGCATCATGAGCACTTCGCCATACGCTTGCTGGAAACCGACAGAAGAGTATTTCTCGAAATTATACTCGCCGTTGGGCAAGTACGACCGCCCTAAAAGCGCATGTTCGCTTCTGCCCAGCACTTTGCCCTCGATCTGCACTTCACCCGCAGCGATATGGGTGGTGGGTTCCATGGCTATTCTCTGCCGCCCTGCTCAAGGCTGGGTGCAGGTGCCACGCGGTTTTTCCACACATGCTGGATGAGTTGCTCGATCATGCCGCTGTAGCGGTTCATCACTTCCGTGTGCAGCGTCTTGCGCGCCGGGCTCCAGCTATCCAGTTGGATACCTTGGCGGGACATCATGCCGCTCATCGTATCCTTACTGTCGCGCAGACGCGCGATGAGCTCGTCCGAGTCCGCTGCCACGCACAGCTCGGGGGCTTGGCGCGTGCGGATATTCGACCGCTGATTATTGAAGGTGTACTTGAATGCCTCGCTCCAGGCGCGACCCAATTGTCCGCGCACTTTCTCGGTGATATCGGCACCCTTGCTATCCTTGATCGCTCCCTGCGCGCCGACGATATCGTCGACCAGGCTGTCGATAAGATCGAAGCCGCCCATCTCGCAATCGGAGATGACCCGTTCGGTCAATGCTACGCCCTGCGTTGGCGACGCGATCGCACCGTCGGTAATATAAACGCCGGGCGTCTTGCGGTTCAGGTAGTGGCTCGCCGTCGCTGCAGCCGGAGCAGGCGTGGCAACAGGCGGTTTTGTTGGCTCATTCGACATGGGTAACCCTTGTTTTTCTTGAGTCTAGCCTCTAGTTTAGCCGCCATACATGAAGGTTTAATGAAGGATTTCGACCATGGCGCACCAATATACATTCGTAATGAAGGGTCTCAGCAAGACCTACCCGGGCGGCAAAACTGTATTGAAAGACATATGGTTAAGCTTCTATCCCGGCGCCAAGATCGGCATCGTCGGCCATAACGGCTCGGGTAAATCCAGCCTGCTGCGCATCATGTCGGGGCAAGACAAAGAATTCAATGGCGAGGCCTGGGCCGCCGAAGGCCTCAAAGTCGGCTTCTTGGAGCAAGAGCCCAAACTCAACGAGGACAAGACCGTCATGGGCAATGTGATGGAAGGCCTGGCCGAGAAACAAGCCATCGTCGACCGCTACAACGAAGTGATGGGCAACTATTCCGACGAGACCGCCGACGAAGCCGCCAAACTTCAGGACCAGATGGACAGCCAAGGCTTGTGGGATTTAGAGCGCGAAGCCGAAGTCGCCATGGACGCACTGCGCTGCCCTCCCGGCGATGCGGCCGTCAGCAAACTCTCCGGTGGTGAGAAACGCCGCGTCGCACTGGCGCGCCTGCTGCTTAGCAAGCCCGACATGCTACTGCTCGATGAGCCGACCAACCACTTGGACGCCGAATCCGTCGCGTGGCTCGAGAACTTCCTCACCAGCTACGCCGGCACCGTGGTCATGGTCACCCACGACCGTTACTTCCTCGACAACATTACCAAATGGACACTCGAGCTCGATCGCGGCGAAGGCAAACCATTCGAAGGCAACTACAGCGCATGGCTCGAGCAAAAAGCCAAATCCATGAAGCACGAGGAAGGCGAAGAATCCGCCCGCCAGAAAGCGATGCAGAAAGAATTGGAATGGGTTCGCAGCAGCCCCAAAGCCCGCCAGACCAAATCCAAGGCCCGCCTGAAGGCCTACGAAGAAATGGTGGCCCAACAAGCCGAGAAACGCGTCGGCACCGCGCAGATCATCATTCCCGCCCCGCCGCGCTTGGGTAACAACGTCATCGAGGTCGAGGGTTTGAAGAAAGCCTTCGGCGATAAACTCCTCATCGACGGCCTCTCCTTCTCGCTGCCGCCCGGCGGCATCGTCGGCATCATCGGCCCCAACGGCGCCGGTAAGACCACCCTCTTCCGCATGATCACCGGCGGCGAAAAACCCGACGCCGGCACCTTCAAGGTCGGCGAGACCGTGAAGCTCGGCTATGTCGACCAGTCGCGCGATTCACTCAAGGACAGCAACACCGTGTGGGAAGAAATTTCCGGCGGCACCGACATCATCGAGCTCGGCAAGATCACCATGAAATCACGCGCGTACTGCTCGTCGTTCAACTTCAAAGGCGCCGACCAGCAGAAAAAAGTCGGCACGCTTTCCGGCGGTGAGCGAAACCGCGTGCACCTCGCCAAAATGCTCAAATCCGGCGCCAACGTGCTGCTGCTCGATGAACCGACCAACGACCTCGATATCGAAACCCTGCGCGCGCTCGAAGAAGCGTTGGAAGATTTCCCCGGTTGCGCGGTCATCATCAGCCACGACCGTTTCTTCCTCGATCGCATCGCCACGCACATCCTCGCCTTCGAAGGCGACAGCCACGTCGAATGGTTCGAAGGCAACTTCCAGGACTACGAGGAAGACAAGAAAAAACGCCTCGGCGAAGCGTCATTGCAGCCCAAACGCATCCGCTACAAGAACCTGCTGGCAGCATAGCCTTGCGCGCATTATACTGTGCGCATGCGTAACGGCTTCTCGCTTGTCGAACTCTCTATCGTGCTGGTCATCTTGGGCCTGCTCACCGGCGGTATCCTTGCGGGCCAGTCCCTGATCAAGGCGGCAGAGCTGCGCGCCGTCAGCACTGAATTCTCCCGCTACACCACCGCGCTGTACAGTTTCCGCGATAAATATTTCTCCTTGCCGGGCGACTTCGCCAAAGCCTACGATTTCTGGGGTGTTGCCGCCGGTTGCACCAACGTGGATGTCAGCACCAACACCGCCGGCTGCAACGGCAATGGCAATGGTGCAATTACTTCGCTCAACGATGGCGAATCGGCGCGCGCCTGGCAGCATATGGCCTTGGCCGGATTGATCGAAGGCAATTACACCGGCATCTGGGGCACCGCGCCCTACCAGCCCAAGAGTAAACGCTCCAAAGGCGAATGGATGATAAAATATTGGGATAACGGCGCCCATGGATGGACAGCGAACGTGCCACCTTTCGGCGCGAATCAGTTCGCCTACGATGGCTACGCGATCAATCCCGAAGAAGCGTGGAACATCGACACCAAGCTCGACGATGGTAATGCCGCCGGCGGCAAGATCTACGCCCATGTATCCAATGGCTGCACCACGACCAGCGATTGGCTGACGGCGCAATACAACCTCACCTCCCTCAGCAGCAGCTGCATCCTGCTCATCAAGCTGCAATAACAACCCACTGGCAGCATCATGCTGCACAGCTTATACTGGTCACATGCAACGCGCCTTCTCACTCGTCGAACTTTCCATCGTACTGGTCATTCTAGGGCTACTCACCGGCGGTATCCTCGCTGGCCAGTCGCTCATTCGCGCGGCTGAATTGCGCAGCGTCAGCACCGAGATGAACCGCTACTCCACCGCCATCTATACCTTCCGCGACAAATACTTCGCCCTCCCCGGCGACATGAATAACGCTTTCGCCTTCTGGGGGGCGACAGCCGGTTGCACCAACGTGACCGTGAATGTCGATACCGCCGGCTGTAACGGCAATGGCGATGGGAACGTCGCTTCCGGCAACGATGGTGAATCCGCCCGTGCGTGGCAGCATATGGCCTTGGCCGGCCTGATCGAAGGCACCTATTCGGGCATCTGGTTAACCGAGCCTTATCAGCCCAAAAGCAAACTCAACCAGGCCCAGTGGCAGATGAAATCCTGGCAAGGGCCAGCGGTCCATCATTGGGTCGGCGCACCGACCACCTACACACTGATGCTGGCGTTGGGAAGTGCGAGCACCATCAAACCCGCCGAAGCATGGAATCTCGACACCAAGTTCGACGACGGACGCGCTAGCAACGGTAAGGTCTTTCCGCATGCGACATCGCCTGCAGGCTGTGTCACCGGCACGAACTGGGGCGCCACAGCGTCCGAATACGCCCTCACCGACACCAGCGCCACCTGCATCATGATCATGATGCTGCAATAAAAAAGGGCGCCAACTTGGCGCCCTTTTACTTCTTCACTTCGCAGTGACTACTTCTTCGCGGCTTGCTTCTGCAGTGCCGAATTCAGGTAGTCGATGCCCTTGCTGCTCACGATGGAGTTGAACTCCGAACGCTGCGTTGCGCGAAGGCTCACGCCTTCCACGGCAATGTCGATCACCTTGTAGCTGCTGCCCGCTTCGCGCAGCGTGTAATCCACGAACACGCTCGGGTTACCCTGGTCCACGATCTCCATGGTCACCACGTAGTTACCTTCGGTGCCACGGGCGTTCTTCAGCTTGTAGTTCTGGCCGCTGTATTTGGTCAGCTTGCTGGCGTAGTTCTTGATCACGAACGGCTCGTAAGCAGCCAGATACGCTTGTTGCTGCGCGGGCGTGGCGCTGTTCCAGTGGCGGCCCAGCACGTATTTGCCAACATAAGGAATGTCCACCGCGTTGCTGAAGATGCCTTCAAGCTTGGTGAGCTTCACGCTCTGGCTGTCTTTGGTCTTGATCACAGCGAGCACATCGCTGGCCACGCCGTCGATGAATTTCTGCGCGTCGGCAGGGCTGCCGGCGTTAGCCGAGTTTGCAAGGAAAATGGTCGCAGCGAGCAACGCTGCTTTAGCGAAACGGTTCATAGCTCTACTTCCGATGTTTTAAACGTGGGAAAGGCCCGACCACCTGCGTGGCCGGGCTCTTATTCTTATTTCTTATCGTTCTCGTATTCTTCCGGCGACTGGTCGCTCTTATCGAAATCGCTGTGGCGATTGGCGATCTGAGCGTTACGGTGCTGTTCGTACACCGAGCGGAAGGTTACATACGGATCGAGCGAATCTTCGTAGATGTCGTCGATCGGATCGATCAGGCGTTCACGCTCCACGATGCCTTGGCCAACGGCGAGCCAGATACGGTCGTCGCTTTCCAGGTAGTAGGTGAACGGATCCATGAACCAGCCGGCAATGGTGCCCACCGTGTCACGCGCGTTGCTCGGTCCAAGCAGCGGAAGCACGATGTACGGGCCGGGGCCTGCGCCCCAGGTCGCCAGCGTCTGGCCGAAATCTTCGCGTTGCTCTTTCAGGCCAGCGGTGGCTGCCACATCGTGGATACCAGCAAGACCGATGGTCGAGTTGATGATGAAGCGCCAGAAGCTGATCATGCCCTGGTCGAAATCGCCCTGCAGGAACGAGTTCGCCATGTTGACCGGCTCGCGCAGGTTGTCGCTGAAGTTGCCGATGCGCTCGCGCAGCGGGTCCGGCGTGATGTAGCGGTAACCCACTGCAACCGGGCGAATGATCGCCTTATCGAGCGCAGTGTTAAAGCCTTGCATGGCGCGGTTATAGCCTTCCAACGGATCTTCGTCGGGCTGGGTGGCGCAGGCCGTCATGGCCAGTGCGCTCAACAGCAGGGCTGCGAGGGTGTTCAGTTTTTTTGCCGGTTTGCTCATGATTCTTCCCGTGGTATTTCTTATGGTTGTAGCGAGCAACAACGCCCGCTCAAGCTTATTTTTATCGTGTGTGAGTAAACAATTCGTTGCCAAGCGCGCAACTGGTGAAGCAAGATGGTTGACATAGCATCTTTTTTAGCCTTTGTTTTCTCTAGATTAATTCCATTTTTGCCAGAAAGGGCATAAAATGCTTTCTCTCGGCTTGTTGCAGTTCTGCCACAGGGGTTGCCGATGAGCACCGCCATTGCTGCCATGGCGCGCTTCCGCAAGTCGCCCATCGAGCAATTGCAACAATTGCGCGAATTATATGGTGCGCAACCACCGGCCGTATCGTTCGAATTCTTCCCCCCCAAATCAGCCGATGCCGAAGAAAAGCTCTGGGGCGTCATCGGCACGCTCGCCCCGTTAAAACCACGCTTTGTGTCCGTTACTTACGGTGCGGGCGGCAGTACGCGCGAGCGCACGCACAACACCGTCGCCCGCATTCGCCGCGAGACCGAGCTGACCCCCGCCGCGCACCTCACCTGCGTCAACGCCACGCGCGAAGAGATCCGCGAGATCGCGCAGACCTATTGGAATGCCGGTGTGCGCCACGTTGTCGCCCTGCGCGGCGACATGCCCGATGGGTCCAGCTACGCTTCTGTGCAGGGCGGTTACGCCTACGCCGACGAGCTGGTCGCCGACCTCAAAAACGTCGCCGACTTCGATATCTCCGTCGCCGCGTACCCTGAGACCCACCCGCAAGCGATCAGCGGCCAGCACGACATCGACCACCTGAAACGCAAGCTCGACGCAGGCGCCACGCGCGCCATCACCCAGTTCTTTTTCGATGTCGATATGTACCTGCGCTTTTTGGAGAAGGTCGACGCCGCCGGCATCACTGCCGAGATCGTGCCCGGCATCCTGCCCGTCACCAACGTGTCGCAGCTCAAAAAATTCGCCGCCTTCAGCGGCACCGCCGTGCCCGATTGGATGGGCACACTCTTTGAAGGGCTCGACGAAAAACCCGAACTGCGCAACCACATCGCCGCCATGGTCGCCGCCGAACAATGCCGCATGCTGATGATCAACGGCATCAACCACTTCCATTTCTATACCTTGAATCGCGCCGAACTGACGCAAGCGATCTGCCATATTTTAGGCGTTCGCGTTTAGCTACTGCACCTTGTGCACCACCACCACCACGCGGCGGTTGAGTTCCTGATTCGCCGGAATGGGGTTGCCTGTGCTATCGCGGTTGGGCGCTTTGGGGTAGCCGTCGCCCATGCCGATGGCCTTAAGCTTACCCGCCGGGAAACCCTGCGCCACCAGGTAACGTACCACGTTGGTCGCACGGCTGGCCGAAAGCTCCCAGTTGCTGGGGAATTGCGCAGTGGCGATCGGCGTATCATCGGTGTGGCCTTCCACTTCGACCACGAGGTCTTTGGCGGCCAGCGGCTTTAATTTCTCGGCGATGACATTGAGCATCGTCACGCCTTGCTTGCTGAATTTGGCGCTGCCTTTTTCGAAGAAGCTGCTGCTCGCCAGCTCCATGCTCACCGCATCATCCTGCTCGCTAATGGCCACGAACTGGTCGTACCCACTGCTACCCAGCGCCAGCGAGAGTTCTTTCTTCAGGCCTTCATACGGATCATCGATCACGCCAACATCGTTATAGAAACCTTCTTTGCGCAGCGCTTCAGACACTTTCTTGATCATCTCGCCATCGGGCGTGGAGATCGCGAACATGATGATGAAGAAGCACAGCAGCAGTGTCACCATATCGGCATAGGTGATGAGCCACGCGTCGGTATCCTCGTCGTCGTGACGGCGGCGCTTCATCTTAAGCCGCCGGTACGCGCAATTGGCGATCGATGTCGAAATGGTGCAGCGGCTCAAGGTAGCTGTTCAAACGGTCCTGCATGAAGCGCGGCGATTTCTTGTCGGCCAGCATGGCGAGGCCCTCGACCACCATCACGTTGCGGAAACGCTCGGTCTCTTCTTTCTGCAGCAACTTGCTGGCGGCGGGCAGGAACACCATGCGCGCCAGCACCACACCATACAGCGTAGCGATCAGCGCTAGCGACATGCCAGTGCCGATGGTCGCGGTCATGTTGGTCGGGTTGCTGCCCATCTGGTCCAGCATGGCCACCATGCCCACCAGCGTACCGATCATACCGAAGGCAGGCGCGCTCGCGCCCATGTTCTTCAGCACCTGCACCGCCGTCGTCTTGTTCTCGAACTCGCTCTCCACCGCCGTCAGCATCATGTTGCGCAGCTCCGCCGGCGGGTGGTTGGTGATGACCAGCTCCAGGCAATATTTGATGACCGGATCATTCACCGGCACGTTCTTAATTTCGTTCTCCAGCGCATTCACGCCTTTCTGCTGCACCAGGTAGCCCCACTTGATCAGGCGGCCGATCTCGGTGTTCAAACCCTCGCGGGTCGATTTTGGCTTATTCACCATCCAGCCGATGGCGTTGAACGCCGTAATCACATCCGCACTATGGAAGCCCATGAAGGCTGCCGCGATGGAGCCGCCAAGCACGATGAACAGCGCTGGCATGTCGAGGAAGATGAGGGGATTGTTGGTGGCCAGGGCCACGGCGCTGGTGATCAGGAACAACCCGAAAATGACACCGAGCAACGAAGGAAGTGACATGCGCTTGAGTTCCGTGCGTTTGGTTTTGCGTTTCGAACTAGGGGCCGATACTATGCCATTCTATGAACCATCACAAGCCCATCATCGGCATCACCTTGGATAGCGAGCCCGCAGGCGGCTGGTCGAAATACCCGTGGTACGCCCTGCGCGAGAACTACTGCGGCATTGTGGCCCGTCACGGCGGCGTGCCTATCGCCCTGCCGCACGAGCCGGAACTGGCCGAGGAATATTTGGATCACATGCAGGGGCTCATCATCACCGGCGGCAATTTCGATGTGCCGCCCGAAATGTATGGCGAAGCCACCACCAGCGACAAAGTGACGACCAAACCCAAACGCAGCCAGTTCGAATGGGCCATCACGCAAGGCGCAGTAAAACGCAACATGCCCATCCTCGGCATCTGCGGCGGCCAGCAACTGCTCAATGTCATCCTCGGCGGCACGCTCATCCAGCACATCCCCGATTCCATCAAGGACCCGCTGCCGCACGAGCAACCCAACCCACGCCACGAACCCGGCCACGAAGTCGCCATCGTTCACGGCACATTATTGGAAAAGATCGTCGGCAAAGCCCACATCGCCGTCAACAGCGCGCACCATCAGGCCGTCGGCAAACCCGCGCCCGGCGCTATCGTCAACGCCCGCGCTGGCGATGGTGTGATCGAAGGCATCGAATACCCGCAGCATCCATTCTGCATCGGCGTGCAGTGGCACCCGGAGTTTTCGGTGACCAGCGCCGACGACAAAATTCTTACCGCTTTCATCGAAGCCGCC
>JBEIOT010000205.1:0-3117 GCA_040377415.1 Azospirillum sp.
CGGCGTTCGGCCTGCCCGCGCTGTTGCCTGATGTCGAAGACCCGCAACCGATGGTGATCACAGTCGAAATTCTGCCTGTTAAGGATTACATTAATATAAAGCCATCTCAGGAGCCTATTCAAAAGGAAAAAGCTCCGCCGAAAACGCAGCCCAAACCGAAAGAGCCGCCCAAGCCGAAGCCCGTCGAGAAAGAAGAGCCGGAAGAAAAGCCTTTTGACCCTGATGAAGAGGCTGAGGTAATCGAAAAGAAAAAGCCTGAGCCAAAAAAAGAAGAGCCCAAGAAACAAGAGGAAAAATCATTTGATAAAATGATGGAAGACCTCAAAAAGCAGGCGGCCGAATCCGAGAAAAAAGGTAAAGACACCGAAGCGCAGAAGGAAAACAAAACTATTTCCGATGCTCCTTATGACCCTACGCAAGACCTCTCAATCGATGAAGGGACTGCCTTGCGAAGCGCGTATATTCCGTGTTGGAGCCCACCCGCAGGCGGCATGAATGCTGACAAGCAAGTCGTCATTGTGCGTGCAAAGTATAATCTTGATGGCTCACTCATTGAAGTTGAGCTCGATAGTAGCCAGCGCGGCCGTTATAATAGTGACGTTCAATTCCGTATTGCGGCTGAGGCTGCGCTTCGCGCCGTACGTCTTCCAACATGCAATCCGCTAAAAAACTTGCCCCCAGCAATCTATCCCAAGCTCAAGGACACGAAGATCACCTTCGACCCACGGGTGATGCTGCGGTAGCCGTCATTAAACCGTCACATGTAGCTGCTAGCTATAAGCACGGAGGCATTGATGACTGAAGAAAAATCCAACGACGAAACCCCACGTTTTACTATTCTTACCGATGGCGTAGCTGTGCCGTGCGATAAAGAAGAATTCATCAAGGTGGTGGGCGAGCTGGGCGAGCAGGGAATGATTCCCTACCTGAACCCATCGCAAATCGCTACATTCCAAGCTCGCATTAGACAACACTTGGCGAACACCGACCCAACGAGCCACGTCGACCGCATGGCAGCCCCACCCGCAAGTCCGTCTAAAAAAACACGGGACTGATGTGCCCTGGATAGCGAGAACCCTTGACCTTTTCTCGCGCCCACTTATGACTACCTCATCGAAAACTTACATGCCGGATTGCATAACACTGGCACCCATTCGCACCGAGGTATCTATGCGCGCGCGCAAAATTCTTCTTACTCTTGCCCTCACCCTTTTTGCTGGTAGCGCATTCGCGCAAAGCGCCAGTGTCGTGGTCGACCAGGGCACACGCGCACCCATCCCCATTGCCATCACCAACCTTACCGGTGCCGGTAGCGGCGACGCGAATGGCCAGCGCATTGCGCAAGTCATTGCAGCCGATCTTGAGCGTTCGGGCCTGTTCCGCCCCATCAGCCAGGGTGCCTTCATCGAGACCGTCACCAATGGCGACGCGACCCCGCGCTTCCCCGATTGGCGCCAGATCAATGCGCAGGCCGTGATGACCGGCACCATCACCCCCATCGGCGGTGACCGGGTAAAAGTGACCTTCCGCCTGTGGGATGCCCTCGGCGAAACGCAAATTGCCGGCAAAGAATTCAACACCTTCACCCGCAACTGGCGCCGTGTGTCGCACCTTGTTGCCGACGAAATTTACAAGCGCATGACCGGTGAACTGGGCTACTTCGATACTCGCATCGTGTACGTGGCCGAGTCGGGCTCGCAAATCAAACGCGTCAAACGCCTGGCCATCATGGACCAGGATAGTGAGAACCATAAATACCTCACCGACGGCCAGAACCTCGTGCTCACGCCGCGCTTCTCGCCCAACACGCAGCAAATTCTGTACATGAGCTACAGCAACAACCAGCCGCGCGTGTTCCTGCGCGACCTGCAAACGGGTCGTGAAGAATCGCTCGGCAAGTTCAACGGCATGAGCTTCTCGCCGCGCTTCAACCACGACGGTTCGCGCATGTTGATGTCGATCGCCCAAGGCGGCCAGACCAGTATCTACGAGATGGACCTGCGTTCGCGCTCGATGAAGCGCCTCACCAACACGCCGGGCATCGACACCTCGCCCAGCTACGCGCCGGATGGTTCCAAGATCGTCTTCAACTCCGACCGTGGCGGCAGCCAGCAGATCTATACGATGGATGGCAATGGCGGTAACGTGAAGCGCATCAGCTTCGGCACCGGCAACTATGCCACACCGGTATGGAGCCCGCGCGGCGACAAAATTGCCTTCACCAAAATGGGCGGTGGCCAGTTCTATATCGGCGTGATGAACACCGATGGCTCGGCCGAGCGCCTGTTGACGCAAAGCTGGCTGGTGGAAGGCCCGAGCTGGGCGCCCAACGGTCGCGTGATCGTGTTCAACCGTGGCGCACCGGGTGGCAGCACCCGCCTCTACTCGGTCGACATCACCGGCTTCAACCTGCGTGAAGTGATGACGCCGGGTGATGCATCCGACCCCGCATGGTCGCCGTTGCTGCAGAACTAGCAAATTCCAAGGATATCTGCGGGTTAGCGAGCTATGAGCTTGCTAACCCGTTTTTATTGGGCCACGCCGACTGGTGCAACTTTGTCACAGTTCCAAGTTTTCGCACCCAAGGGGGAATTTTCCACCTATGGCCTCATTGTCAATTGATGCGCGCTCTGCCACAAGAGCGGCAACTGTCTCCACAGGCAGGAATTTGTTATTATATTTCAGGAGATTAAAAATGAAAAAGACTGTACTAGCATTGGCTTCGTCGCTCCTGCTCCTCGCAGCATGCGATAGCGATGGCAGCGGCAACGGTGATGGTTCGGGTTCGGGCTTCGGTTCGACCGCTCCGGGCACCCAAGGCGACCTCAGCACCAACGTTGGCGACCGCGTGTTCTACGAACTCGACAGCTCGACCCTCAACGGTGAAGCTCAAGCGACCCTCGACCGCCAAGCTAAATGGCTCGGCCAATACAGCAACGTGAACATCGTTGTTGAAGGTCACGCCGATGAGCGCGGCACCCGTGAGTACAACATCGCCCTGGGCGAGCGTCGTGCCAAGGCTGTTGCCAAGTATCTGCAAACCCTGGGTGTGCAGGCCGAGCAGCTCTCCATCGTCAGCTATGGCGAAGAGAAGCCGCTGGATCTGTCCCACACCGA
>JBEIOT010000131.1:0-5861 GCA_040377415.1 Azospirillum sp.
CGACAGATGAACGTCATGACCCGCTATGTGCTTAACAGCGCCGACCATGTCATCATCGTGTCCGAGCCAAGTATCCTAAGCTTGCGCGACGCGCTGCGCGTGCGTGACTACTTGGTTGAAACATTGAAGCGCCCCGCGCCGATGATCGTCATCAATCGCGAAGGCTATGCTAGCAAGACCGAACCGTCGCGTGCCGAATTTGCTAAGCATCTGGGCACGGACCCCACGGCCTATGTGCCGTTCATGGCAGGCATCATCACCGCCACCGGCAGAGGCGACGACACCGCCACCGACAAAAAACTCAAAGCCGCCATCGACCCGCTGCGTGCGTTGGCAAAGCAATTCCTCGGCCCCGAAGAAGCGGATGCTGAGTCGAACAAAAAAGATAAGTCGCGCGCCAAGCCCACCAAGGGACGTAAGTAATGTTCGGCCGCCGCCAGGATCAAGCCGGAGTTGCACCCCAGCCTGGCGCGGCGCCATCGTCCCCAACGACTGATGCACCCGCTGCGCCCGAAGAAAAAAAAGAACTGCTGAACCCCGCAACGCATGAGCCTGCACCGACCGTTGGCACGGCGGATCCGCTGCGCGAGACCAAGACCCGTATCTATGACCGGCTGATGGAGCAGATCGATCTGCAGACCGCAAGCCGCCTGCCAGAGCCCGAACTTCGCCGTCAGATCATCGACGTCATCGGCGAGATCGTGATCGAAGAAAAACTCGCCATCAACCAGCTGGAGCAGCAAATGCTCGCCGGGCAGATCGTCGATGACATGATCGGTCTCGGCCCGCTTGAGCCGCTGTTGAAAGACGATGCCATCACCGACATCATGGTCAACGGCCCGTTCCAGATCTACATCGAGCGCAAAGGCAAACTGACCCTCACCGACATCCAGTTCCGCAACAACGACCACGTGATGAACGTGGCGCAACGCATCGTCACGGCGGTCGGTCGCCGCGTCGATGAATCAAGCCCGATATGCGATGCACGCTTGAAAGATGGTTCGCGCGTGAACGTCATCGCACCACCGCTGTCGCTCAAGGGCTGCAGCATCTCCATTCGTAAATTCAGCCAAAAGAAAATCACGCTCGATGTGATGGCCGCCCAAGGCAACATCTCCGACCCGTTATGCAAGCTGCTCAAGATTGCTGGTGCTTGCCGCCTCAACATGATCGTCAGCGGCGGTACCGGTTCGGGTAAAACGACCTTGCTCAACGCATTGTCACGCATGATCGACCACGGCGAACGCGTCGTGACCATCGAGGATGCCGCGGAGCTTCAATTGCAGCAGCCGCACGTGGTGCCGCTGGAGACCCGCCCGAAGAACCTCGAAGGCGAGGGCGAAATTTCCATGCGCGACCTGGTGAAAAACGCCCTGCGTATGCGCCCCGATCGCATCATCCTCGGCGAGGTGCGCGGCGGCGAGGCGATCGACCTGCTACAGGCGATGAACACCGGCCACGACGGCTCGCTCGGCACGCTGCACGCCAACAACCCGCGCGAGGCACTCGTGCGTTTGGAGAACATGGTGAACATGAGTGGCATGCGCCTGCCCAGCCACGCTATTCGCCACCAGATTTCATCCGCCGTGCAGATGATCGTGCAAATTCAGCGGATGCGCGATGGCATGCGCCGCATTACCCACGTGACCGAGGTGGTGGGCATGGAAGGCGAAGTCATCATCACGCAGGATCTGTTCACCTACCAATTCCAAGGCGAAGATGAGAACGGCAAGCTGCTGGGCGAGTTCAAATCGACAGGGTTGCGCCCCAACTTCACGGCGCAGGCAGCCTATTTCGGGCTCGATAAGGCCCTGCTGGACGTCATCTGATGGCGGACCTGCTCGCCAATCCCGTCGTCATGCTGGTGCTCGGCGCGCTCATGATCGGCGCGTTCTGGTATTCCACCAAAGGTGAACGCCAGCGCAAGGCCGCGCGTTGGGAGCGCGTGAAGCGCCGCCCCGGCATGCGCATGGCGGCTGCGCAAGACAACCTGCGCAAAAAAGATCCCAACGCCGATACACGGTTCGGCCAGGCGCTGACCAATATTTCATTCGGTTCCCTCCTGCGTCGTCGCTTTGAGCTGGCGGGCATGACCATCACCTTGCAAGCCTACCTCATCCGCTGCATAGGCATGGTGATTGGGCTTATTCTGTTGTTCATCATCCTCGGCCAAGCGCCGCTCATTGCCGTCTTCTGCGGCACAGTGATCGGCTTGGCCTTGCCGCATCTTTACGTCGGGCGGCGCATTAAAAAACGTAAACTCGCGTTCCTGAAATTATTCCCCGAGGCGATCGAGCTCATCGTACGCGGCTTGCGTGCGGGTCTGCCGGTGGCCGAATCCTTCATCGTGGTCAGCAAGGAAATTCCCGATCCGGTCGGCATCACTTTCCGCACCATTAGCCAGCAAACAGGCTTTGGTGTGCCGATGGAAAAAGCATTGTCGGACGCTGCCGAGATGCTTGGCCTTACCGAGTTCAACTTCTTCGTGACCACCATCATCCTGCAACGCGAGACCGGTGGTAACCTTGGCGAGATCCTTGGCAACTTGGCGCAGGTGCTGCGCGACCGGCAAATGATGAAACTGAAGATCGGTGCGCTAAGCTCCGAGGCGCGTGCCAGCGGCTACATCGTCGGTGCATTGCCGTTCTTCGTGTTCGGTGCGCTGACCGTCATCTCGCCCGAATATTTGCTGCCGCTTTACAATGATCCGCGCGGCCACACCTGCGTGGCGGTGGCAGCGGGGATGATGGGCTTTGGTGGCTTCGTGATGAAACGCATGACGCAGTTCGAGATCTAGCATGGACATTAGCGCAGAACAGATGCTGATCGTCGTTTCGCTCTCGCTGCTTGGCGTGATCGCCATGCCCGGCGTTCGCGCAAAAATGGGCAGCGGTGGTTATGGTCCGCGCATGCGCGCCATCGTCGAACGCCGTGCCGAGCTGAAAGGCGAGTTGACCAAAGCGCGCCGCCGCCGCAAGCGCCAGAATGTCGGCACCATGAATTTCGTGCGCTCGACCGTTGCCAAATTCAAACTGCTACAGCAACACCAGGTTGACACACTGCAACGCAAGCTGGTGCATGCGGGCTACCGCAGCAAAGATGCCATCATCATCTTCGCCTTTGCCAAGCTGGTCATGCCATTCGTTGGGCTGTTCATCGGCGTCATCACCTGCGGCATCGACTGGGGTCGTCCGTTCGATACTGACCAGGCTACGGGCTGGCTTATTCTGTTGGGGGCGGGCTACCTCGGCGCGCGTATGCCCGAGATCATCGTCACCAACAGCAAGCAAAAGCGCAATGCGGCCATTCGCAAAGGCCTGCCCGATGCGCTCGATCTGATGATGATCTGCGCCGAAGCAGGCCTGTCGCTCACCGCTGCGCTGGATCGTGTAGCGAAAGAGTTGTCGCGCGTGTCGCCACCATTGGCCGAAGAATTCAGCCTCACCTCGGTCGAGCTCGGCTTCCTGCCGGATCGCGCCACGGCACTGAAGAATCTCTACGAACGCGTCGACATCAAAGAAGTGCGTGGTTTCGTGAACGTCATCGCGCAGACCGAGAAATACGGTACGCCTATCGCGCAGGCGCTGCGCGTGCTGTCAGCGGAGTTCCGTACCGAACGCATGCTGCGCGCCGAGCAGAAAGCGGCGCGCCTGCCCGCGCTGATGACCGTACCCATGATCGTGTTTATCTTGCCGACGATGTTCATCATCGTGATGGCTCCCGCCATCATCGGCGTCATGGATAATTGGAAATAACTTAGTAGTTCGCCAATCGCGCATCCTGCGCGACAACTCACGCCGCTCAAGGCTGGCGCGCCTACTGGCGCGAAAGAGTGTCTACTACTTCGCTTCTTTGATCAGCACTGGCGTCACCGGAGCGCTGATGGCTTTGCCGGTGGTGTCGCGCTGTGCGATGTATTGCGCAAGGCGTTTTAGGCTAGCCTGACGCTGGTCTTCCGTGAGGTCGGTGCCAAGCAGTGCCTTCGCTTCGGTGTGGCGCCCAAGCATACCGTAGGCCAGCGCGAGGTTATGGCGCGTCACGGCGGAAGCACCTTCTTTACTCGCATCGGCTTTCAGGATCTCAGCGGCACGGTCGGGCTGGTTGTCGAGCAACAGCGACATAGCAAGGTTAGTGCGCGCGAGTGCGACATCACCCGTCGGGTTCGAATTGATGGCGTGCTGGTAGGCGACCTGTGCCTTGGTATGCTCACGCAGCATGTCGTGGGCAATGCCTTTGCCCATCAGCAGATCGAAATTGGTAGGTTGTGTTGTCAGGCCACGGCCGAATGCGGCCAGCGCATCGCGCGGGTTATCCTGTTGCAGGTAAATTTTCCCCAGCAGGTAATTCACCTGCGGATGATTGGGCTGGAAGTCCGCCGCAGCGCGCAGGATTTCCTCAGCTTTGCTGCTCTGGTTGGTCTTGGTGTAAAGCTCGGCCAAGTCCAGATGCGCTTCGACGCGACCCTGGCTTAAGCCCACCGCTTGCAAATAACCTTTTTCGGCTTGCGCGAGATTGCCTTGCTGCGCGGCAACTTGCGCCGTGGTCATCAACGCCTGTTCCTTACCGCTGAGTGGCGGCAGCTTGGTGACATCAACGGCCTTATTCGGCTGCATTCCGCAGGCGGCAAGGGTGAGGGTGGTAAGTGCAAGGACGAGGAAGCGCATGGATGATTCTCCCATTTCGCCCGCAATGTAGCGTGATTGCATCGCCGTGACAATGGCGAAACATGCGCGATGTTTATCTAAAATTGTAGGGTAAACAGCGCGTTATCTTTGCTTTGTTCCTGACTTTGCCGCGTTGCTGTGCTATACCATCCATGGGTATCCATGACAATTCGATGCAAGATCCTGCGCTGCTTTTGGCGCGCCAACGAGGGCGTGAGCGCGATCGAATTCGCGGTCATCGTGCCGGTATTGCTGCTTCTCATTTTTGGCATCGTCGAATTTGCTACCATCATGCTGGTCGCCAATATCATGGAGAACGCGACCAGCATTTCATCGCGTCTGGGCAAAACCGGTTATGCCGTCAGCGGCAAAAGCCGCTCCGACACGATCCGTGATTCGGTGATCGATCGTGCGGGTGGACTTATCGATCCGGCGAAGCTCGTCATTACCAGCAAATATTACGAACAGTTCGACCAGATCGGCGACGCCGAGCCGTGGAATGATTCCAACCATAACGGCATCGCCGAAGCGGGCGAGTACAACGACATCAACGGCAACGGTCAGTATGATGCTGACATGGGCCTCGCCGGTTACGGCAATGCCGAGGACATCGTGGTCTATACCATCCGCTACCCATGGGGCATCATGACGCCCATCATGCGCGAGATCATCGGCGACGCGCAGGGCGAATTTCCCATCATCGCGCATGCCGTCGTGAAGAATGAGCCGTACGATGACTAAGCTGCTGCACAGATTCGCCCGCGCACAAGCGGGTATGGCCATGGTCGAGTTCGGCCTGCTGTTGCCGATGCTGATGACCATGTTCTATGGCTGCATCGAAGTGACGCGCTACATCCTCATCGTGCAGAAGACGGAAAAGCTCGCCCACACCATCGCCGACGTGACGGCGCAGAGCAAAACGGTAAGCGTCGCCAGTGAGAACCAACTGTTCGAGGCCACGCGCGATATCATGGAACCCTTCACCACCGGCGCCAACAGCCGCATCCTGGTGAGCTCGCTTTATCGCGCCGTGGGCGCTGCGAACGCCACGGTGAACTGGCGCTTAAGCGGCGGCGGCACCATGGCCGCCACCAGCAGCATTGGCAATGTGGGCGCTACTCCGGTGATGCCGGGTGGCTTCACTTTCAACGAGCGCGAGAACGTGATCGCGGCGGAAGTGTATTACCAGTTCAATCC
>JBEIOT010000242.1:0-2074 GCA_040377415.1 Azospirillum sp.
AGATTATTACAAACTAAGCGGCGAGCTTGTTCGCTACCGCATTTAAACGATCCGCGATCTCGAGGATGTTCTGCGAAACTGCAGCTTCCAAGCCAGCAGTGTCGGTGCTGCCGGTGGCATTGGTCTGCTCCAGCAGGCGACGTGCTTGCTCCAGCTCCTGATTCAAACGCGCGACTTCTTTTTGCGATTCGTGCAGTTCGTCGGCCAGCATGAGTGCGGTGTAAAGCAACATCAGCGCTTCCGGCAGTTTGCCGATGGCCCCCTCTAAGCGCGTGGCGCGCTGGTTCACCTGGCCGATGAGGCCTTGCAGGTGGCGTTCCTGACCGACATCGCATGCCAGTGTGTAATCTTTGCCGTAAACGGTGCCCGTGACAGTTTTCATTCCGGTCATCTTAGTGCTCCAACAGCATGTCGAGTTGTTTGATGGTGCCGTCCAAGCGGCCCAGTGCATTGCCTGCCGATTCCTGCAGGGCGAGGTAGTCACGTTGCAGCTGTTGCAGCTGGTTGCTCAGGCGCAAATTATCTTCCTTCAAGAAAGTATTTTCCGACTGGATCTCTTGCAGTTGCGCTTCCCACGAAGCGGTCACCTCGGCCTGTGCGCCATCGCGCGCATCGAGCGATTGGGCGCGCTCATGCGCGGCCACTTCGGCGCTGGCTTCCAGCCGCGCGAGTGCATCACTGAGTGTCGCGAACGCGAGATTTAATGAGTTTTCCGAACCGCTTGCCATGAGTCTATCATCCTATTGTTTCGCTTTAACGCAACGTGGTGATGTTCTTATTTTGGTTGAATCAACCACATCACCGGCACCTTGGCAATCGCCATGAGGTGGTGTGCATAAGTGAGTGATAGTTGCGCGTGCGCTCGCGCGTGTGTACACGAGTGCGCACATCACGTGGGAACCACTTATGAGCAACGCCGTCATGAAAACCAAATCCGAGACCGTCACCCATGATCGCATGGCCAACGCCATTCGCGCCCTCGCGATGGACGCGGTCGAGAAAGCCAAATCTGGCCACCCCGGTATGCCCATGGGCATGGCCGATGTCGCGACCGTGCTCTACACCGAGTTCCTGCGTTTCGATCCCAAGCACCCCAGCTGGCCCGATCGCGACCGGTTCATCCTCAGCGCCGGTCACGGCAGCATGCTGCAATACGCGCTGCATTACCTCACCGGCTTTGAAGACATGACGCTCGATGAGCTGAAAAACTTCCGCCAATGGGGCGCGAAAACCGCCGGTCACCCCGAATTCGGCCACGCGCAAGGCATCGAGACCACCACCGGCCCGCTGGGCCAGGGCGTGGCGAATGCCGTGGGCATGGCCATCGCCGAGCGCGCACTCAACGCCGAATTCGGCGATGCGCTAGTTGGCCACTATACTTACGTCATCGCGGGCGATGGCTGCCTGATGGAAGGCATCAGCCACGAGGCCGCATCACTCGCTGGTCACTTGAAGCTCAACAAGCTCATCGTGCTGTGGGACGATAACGAAATTTGCATCGACGGACCGACGAGCATGACGGTTTCCGACGACCAGTGCGCGCGGTTCGCGTCGCTGGGCTGGAACACCGCCAAGATCGACGGGCATGACGCGAAAGCCATTTCTGCCGCCATCAAAAAAGCACAAAGCTCCGACAAGCCGACTCTCATCGCTTGCCGCACCGTCATCGCCAAGCATGCGCCGACCAAAGCGGGCAAGAACAGCAGCCACGGTTCGCCGCTGGGTGCCGACGAGATCCTTGGTTCGCGCAAATCGATGGCGTGGGAACATGAAGCATTCGACGTGCCGGATGATGTGCTCAGCGCCTGGCGCGATGCGGCTGCAGGCCGCGCACAAGAGTATGCCGCGTGGGAAAAGCGTTTTGCCAGCGACAGCAAAGCCAAGGAATTCACGGCGCGTGTTGAAGGTGAGCTCGGTGCCGACTGGACCAAAGCTATCAGCGAGTTGAAAAAGAATATCGCTAGCGCGAAGCCAAAAGAAGCGACGCGCGCCAGCAGCCAGAACGTGCTTGAGGCCATCGTGCCCACGCTGCCGCAGCTCCTCGGCGGTTCGGCAGATCTCACCGGCAGCAACA
>JBEIOT010000094.1:0-7545 GCA_040377415.1 Azospirillum sp.
GAATTGGTATTGGCAACGACGACACCCGGTGCACCGTGAGTGGCGGCGCCCGCCGGACCTGCGCACGCGCCCCATGTGGTGGTGCCAGCGATGCAGTTCTGGCCGCAGGTGGCGCCGCTTATCGAAACGACACCCGCATTACAGCTGACCGTGGCGCTGCCGGTGAAACCAACGGCAATGTTGGGGTGTGAGGCGCTATACCCGTCGGCCCGCGTGCCCGTCTGCACGCTGCAACCGCCACCGATCGCCACGGTCTGGTCGGTACAACCGTTCGCGGCGCAGGTGGTGTTGTCGACAATGTAGCTGCCATTGCTGCAGGTGATATCCGCATTACCGGTGCGGCCGGTCGACTGGTTGGCAATAGTTGCAGTGATACCATTGCCGCGCGTACTGGTCTGTGCCGCGCAGCCGCTGCCCCAGAAGATGGTTTCATCGCCGCAACTGGTGGGTGCCGGGCAAGCGGGCGTGACCTTGGTCAGGCCACAAACTGCGGCGCCGGTTTGCACGCGGGCAAATTCCAGCCATTTATAGCTGCCGTTGATCGGCGCGATAGAATACCGGTCCGTATTGGTGTTGATCCCGCGTTGGCCTCCGAAATTGATGCCCCAGCAGTAACCATCATCCACGCTGTCGATCGCGCAGAATATGTCGCCCATATTGTAAAGACGGGTAAAGACATTCGGCAATATTGCATTAGCCGACGTACGAACATTGACCGGTGTGTCGCGGCTATTTGATGTATTATCGCCCGTGTATGTGGAGCCCCAGGTCTTGATGCGACCCGCGCTATCAATGAATGAGCGTAGATAAAATGTGCCGAAGCCTACCATTTTTCCATTGGCCACCGTGTGGCCTCCGCTCGGCGCCACAGGAGCGTAAGTGCAGGGCACGGCGTATGTTCCATGGACATAACATCCCGTCGGCACTTTGTTGTAGCTGGCGATGCCGGTCGTCGCGCCGAATGACGATGAATCAATGGGGGCGCCGCCTGAATCCTGTATCTCGAAGGTAAGGGCGGTCGGCGTAGCGCCGACTTTTAAGATCCCTCTCGCCATCTGCGGCATGCCGGGTAAGCTATGAAGATAAATTGAATCGCCAGGCACAAGATTATGGGCGCTGCTTGTCGTTGCTACGGCTGGGTTAGCACGCGAAATTGAGGATATCGACGCCTCGGAAGGGAGGCTAGCGCCATCACCGAGGTTTGAATAACCGCTTCGTGCCCTCAGGCCCCAAGAACGGATCTCACCGGTACTGGTAACTGCCGTTACAGTACTGGAGGTGGTCATGCTAATGCCCATGTCCGCAAATGAGGTAAATATTAAGCTTCCTTGGTTCGGCAGCAATCTGGGTAACGGACTGCCGGTAATGATCAGTTCGCCACCCCCGGTGTAGGCAGGTTGGGCGGAGCTGTTAAACCCAGTAAAACTGTCCCATAAAGAAGTGGAAGGGCGCACGTTCGTAGCGGTCAGTCCCGTACCGTTAGCTACATTGTAGAAATTATAAGAAGTGTTATTCAACGCGACAGGATTGCCTGCGCGGGTTCCTTTGTTCGTGATCAAACCCATGCCATTCGTGCGGCGTACAACGAATTGATCGCGCAAGCCCAGCGTGTGGGGTATCGCGGTGGTGATAACGGCCGGGTTGGCTCGGGTAATAGAAGCAATGGGGATAGGATCCGAAAGGAAAATACCTCGTTGGTCTAAGCTGTCGTAGCTGCCATCTCCCCAGCAATAGATCTTGCCGGCTCCGGCGGGGTCTAAGCCATTGGTTATGCCACAGAATAAATGGCCGCCAGCGATGGCGCCAAATTTACGGCCGCCTTGCACGGCCTCTGGTGAGGACGCATCCGCAACGCCGGGGCTGCCACGGTCGACTGGGTCGCCACCCCAACAATAAACACTAGAATTCATCGCTAGGGCGCAAATCGTATTATTCTTCGCGGCAAGCTGCTTAAACTTCCTTGCAGCTGCTGGTAGGGCGGTGGTGTTGACGGCGGTTGGCACCACGACCGCAAAGGGGCTACTAGAACCGATCCCTGCGCGACCACCGTTGTAACCCCAGCAATAAGCGGTGCCTTCGTTGCTGCCATCCGCATTACGCTGCAGGCCACACGCAGTGGAAAAATAACCGGTGATGTAGAGTTTCGAGAATTTTACGCTAGTGCTAGCAGCCGTGGGCACCGCTTTGTTGACCTGCGTATTATCGCCGATCTGACCATGACTGTTTTCGCCCCAGCAATATGCCGTGCCATCACAGGTCAGGCCACATCCGTTAGACGCAGCGCCCTGCGCGTTCGGCAGGTATTCTGCGAAGTTACTGAAAGTCACGGTCGAGGTAGCTTTTTTAGGAATGAACGAGCTATGGCCACTCACGACGCTATTGTCTGCAAGGGCACCGGTTCCGCTATTGTCCGTACCCCAGCAGTAAAGGTTCGTGTCGCCGCCGCCGCCTTTGGCGAGGTTCTTGCCGAACACCACGATATCGTCGAAGTAGTCGACTGCGCCGCTGCCGATATTGCGCAACGAGTTGTAGAATGTCGCGTTGGTCTTATCGCAGTTCTCTTTGTCGATGATGGTGCCGGCCGAGCCATTGCAGTGATTCGCCGCCGCCACGTTATTGGCGCTCATCGGCGTCGCGCCGAACTTGTTCATGCCGTGGCTGAGCACGACGTAGTCGATCTTGTCCGACATCATGTTCGTCGTCGCTAGGCCACCGCTGTTCAGTGTGATCGCACCAACCGCTGCTGCAGCAGGATAGCCCGTCGTGCCATCCTTGCTGGTCAGCACATTGGTGACGGCATAGGTGAATTTATTGCCCCAGCAATCGGATGCATAATCAACGCTCAAACCCAGATCCGAGTGCGGCAGCGCACCGATCAGCACGCCGCCGGCGTTGGTCATGGCTCCTGTCACATCCGGGTCCACAGGGATCATCGTGCCGTAGGCCGCTAACGTTCTGTCATCGGCCACGACGCCCGCATCGGGTCCGTCCGTTGCTTCCATGCCGAATCGTGGGCTGCTGCTACCAAGGCTGGGGAATGACGGCTTGGGCAAGCGCGAATCTTTCGCGGCGAAGGTTTCCATCGCGCGGTTGATGACCTTTAATTGCGATTCGGTCGCGGCGTAGCAATCCATGCCGCCACTGGTCTGGAATATTTGCAAGCCAAAGCCCGTCATCAGGCTGACGATGACCAGCACGGCAGCAAGTTCTAAAAGCGTGAATGCGTGATGGCGGCGGTGCATAACCTATAAGCATTTTAGCGGTGTTTACATAACTTACAATGAATCTTTGCCAGACATTTTATGTAAATTTTACGCAGTGCCGATTTGCCGATGTTTTTATTGGCTTCGTGATATTTGCGGCGCTTAGAAGTAGCGGATAGCGCTGATCGTATCGTCGAAGTACTGGCCAGCACTCGCACTCGGCGCGGTAAACAGTGGCCCGCGAATGAAACTGCGGTTGCCATCGCAGTTCAAGTAACGGTTCTGCCCGGCACTCGCGCACGAGATGGAGGGCGAGGTGGGCGCCGACTGGTTGCGCAGACGCCCGTTCATGCGGTCGCGCCCATAACTGATGAGGATGGCATCGGGCTCGGGAGTGATGACTCCGCCCGCCAGGTAATCACTCACGGTGGCGCGTTCATTAAGGGCGCTATTGGCAGCAGTAACGGCTGCGCTCGTCGTGCCCGTCGTCAGGTCGCGATGCACTGCATACACGATGCGCGAGCCCCACGCATCGAACGCATCGCCATAGCTGATGCCGTAGGGAATCAGCTCTTTCACCGGCACCATGCCCATCAGCAATTTACTGTTCGAGCTGGTAGCAAGCTCCACCCCTTGTGCAGCGACAATGGCCCCGACCGAGCAAGTCGCGGCGAAAGATTTCCCAAAATCTGTATGACCGGGCGCCAGTATCCACGATGCAGGGCACGGGAAACGATCGGCATTGAAGCGCGCATATTGCACCAGTGCGACATTCAGGCGCGTCAATTGCGCCTCGACCTGTTGCTGTTTGTTGATCTCGGTCTTGACGGCATCGCGATCCAGCACCATGGCGGCGACTACCGCGAACGCCGTGAACAGCATGGCCACGACCACCATGCCGAAACCCTGCTCAGTGCGTAAGTGCGATCTCATAGGTTCCTCATGGGCACGGCATGGTTGCGGTCGGCCAGATGCACCGCGCGGTGCAGGTGGGCAGAGGCGCAGTAATGAACTTGGCGCAAACGCGCGTCGCAGCCACGGGTGCTATCGAAGTATTGGTCGCTTCGCAAGCGGCACACCAGCTCTCGCACGTGCCAGTGTGGCAAACATTGGGCACCACGGCGGGCGGATTGCGCACCATCATGTTGCTGCCCCACACGATGTAATCATCGAACTGGGTGGTGGCTTGCGTGCCCTCGTTATAGGTCGTGTCGAAGAATATGGCGTTGTTACGGTCGCAGTTCTGTATATCAATTTCATTGCCGGTCGGCCCGGCGCAAGCGGTGACGATCGACGAGCCGTTCGCCGGGAAAGAGCCGCGGCGATTCTTACCATGACTAATGACGGCATAGGTCGCCGAAGCCCCAGGAATACCTGTAACGCCGGTAGTGGTAGCATACGAGGTGGCGATCGTGCCGCGATTGATCACTAATGTGCCCGTGTTGGCGGCGTAACTGTTCCACCCGACACCGCTCGTACCCACATGCTGGCCACTCACCGCGTAGGTCAGTTTGCTGTTCCACGCATCGCGCATAAAGCTGTCGTCGAGCCCCAGATTGCGCGCGGGCAATGTACCGAACCATACCGTACTGTTCTGGAATACGCCGCCTGCCGCTAAGCAGCCAACCCCGGCCGTCCGGCTTTCGGTGCCGTAACCAGCGCCGGTGGCAAGCGTATGTGGGTCAGCGGGGCATGGCAGGTAACCATTGCGCGCGGCATACGCATCCAGCGCTTGTTTGATGATGGCCATGCGCTCAAGCGTGCTCAGGCGCTCCGCATTCTTGATGGCACTCTGGCCCGCACTCAGGCCCAACCCGAGCAGGATGCCGAGGATCACTAGCACCACCGCCAGCTCGATCAGAGTGAATGCTGTTTGTCCGCGACGCATCAGATACCGCTCTTTGCGCGCCATTTAACCAGGTCGTCGAAATGGTTATATTCCTGGCCGCCCGCATTATATCGGCTGTCGTAAAAAATATTCTGCACCAATGCCGGAGAAATATTAATGTCCCCCGTTTTTTGCAATACAGTGCTATTAGCTCCCGCCATGTGGCGGCAGTTCACGGTGTCGATCATGCCATCGACTGCAGTGGCCATGTAAGTGAAACAGGTATTGCCGGTGCCAGCCGGGGTGTATCCCCCGCGTTTATCGGCACCCACGCTGAACAGGAAGTACGAAGCCATGCCGCGGTTCTGGCAAAGCTGGCCGGGGCCACCGCAGTTATTGTCGACCTTGCCGGAACGCACGATGATCGCATCCGGCGTTTGGGCAAAATTGTTAGTAGCGTGATAGACTGTATTATAAACTTGATTCGCCGTGACCACATACAGCAGGCGACTACCATAACCATCCACCATCATGTTAAGTGGCAGCCCAAGATCGCGCGCGGGCACATTACCGTAGAATACGCCGGTAAGCGGATCCGCACGACACATACCGGCTGTGTCATTACAGGTGCCAACGCCGCCCGATCCATTGCGCTCCTTGCCATAACAGCTGGTGCCAAAGTTATCCGCGCGCAACGCGGGGCAGGGCAGGCGATTATAGGTGCGCGCATAACGCGCGATGGCCTGGTCCACGATCTCAAGCCGTTCAGCAGTAACACGATAGGCTGTGCGATTCATGTAGGCGGCAACGCCCTCAAGTCCCATCACGGCCACGATACTCATGATGACCGTCACGATGCTTAGCTCAAGCAGGCTGAAGCCCGCACGTTGCTGCTTGTGACGGCATGGAATGGGTTCGTGGGAGCTCGACATGCGCCTACTATAATACATTGGATGCAAGAATCTGTGAAACGCTATCTCGATGCGCCATCTCGCCGCGCTTCTTGCCCCAGTGCGCTGTTTTTGCCATGCATTGTCGCAGCTTGGCGTGCGGTGGCCCACTTCGCACTCGCTTGCCCCCCCAAAATTTGTTAGCACCGCCAGTGGGGGGTTAGCTCAGCGGTTAGAGCAGGGCGCTCATAACGCCTTGGTCGTGGGTTCAAATCCCGCACCCCCCACCATTCTTTCATTGTGAATGCTGCGCCGCGAACCAACGCGTGCGCTCAAGCCACTTGGCAACCTCATCCAGCCCATCCAGCGCCACGCGATAGATGCGTTGCTGCCCGCGTGTCTCGCGGTTTAGCAATCCGGCCTCCACCATACATTTCAAATGCTGAGAGATCGCCGAGGGGGTGCATGGGAATTGCGCACTAATGGCGCTGGCGGCGACGGCGCCTTCGCGAGCCACGAGTTCCAAAATAGCACGGCGGGTAGGGTCGGCAAGGACGTGAAGCGCTAACATCAGCAAATAATACAGTGAGTACTTAATTAAGTATACACTATATTAATGTGCCATTGATTATAAACGATTAGTTGAACCATTGCGATTTGTCGACAGGGTCGAGCGAGAAGCGGCAATAGGTGAATCCCTCGTTCCAAGCCGTTTTATACAGCTCGTTATCGGCCATCTCGGGGCGTTTCTTGAAACCATAAGCCATTTTCGACACCATGCCGCCTTGCGCCGACAGACCCGAGTCGCAACCATCTTCCCAACCAAGCTTATATTCCGGCGGTCCGGCAGGATCGACAAGGTAAAGGCTGGGCGGACGGCAACCACCCACGCTAACGAGCGCGGCGAGGCTGATCCAGGCGAGTTTTGATGTTTTCATGCTCTTAATATAGCACAAAACGGGTCTTCTTATTGTGAAGATTCGGTGACAGAACCCATAAAAAACCCGCCCCTTCGTGCTTACCGAGCAATGAAGGAGCGGGACAGGGGGATGCAATAATTAAAAGCGGGGGGTCATGAATTGAGAACGCTGCAGGCTGCGGTGTAATTGGTGCTGCATTTCGCGGGCGTGGATGCCATCGCGCTTCATGAGTAGCTGAACGATCGGCTCGGCGAACAGTTCGTCAAGCGTCGGCTCTGTCGATCCATTTGAGGGCTGTACCATCGTGTCCTCCATGCGAAAATCCGAGCTATTCTTTGATAGTATGCGGCTTACGATAAGCTTGTCTGGATTCGCCTCAAATCGCCATTAGACAAAATGGGCGAGGCATAAAGCCAGTATAAAGCACTTATACAGTTAGACGCGTTTGCTCAGGAAAATGGCCGCCCGGCAGATGCCACGAATGGCCGTCGTAAGCACTGGATAAAGCGGCGCTTCCTCGGCTTTGTGGGCAAGGCCGGTCTCGTGATGTTCCATTTCTTCATCGCGGAATTGCTGCACGGTGGCTTGCAAGCCCGCCTCATGCAGGCCGCCGCCTTGTAACTGTTCGTCGTAATGTTCGGTGATGACGGATTCGACCGCCACGGTCGCAGCCATCGCCGCTTTCTCGCCAAGCAGCGCGCTGC
>JBEIOT010000118.1:0-6319 GCA_040377415.1 Azospirillum sp.
CCCCGTGAACAACCACTCATACTCCCATTGCGATGTGATTCATAGGAAATTGATACCCAAGCTTTTCAGTTGGTTACCTGTAATATATAGACAAATCATGCATTTATCGCGCGCGATCCATGCCATTTTAATGCATGGACCCCACGCTACGTGCCCGCTTGCGCCTACAGCGGATGTTCGTTGAAGAGCGTTGATTTGATAAAAACAGGATGCTACATGCCCGCCTCCAACTTAACAGACCATCGGTAGGCTGATATGTTCTTCACTTGGATGATTGCTTCGAGCATGTGGATCGCGCGGGAAGACACGCCGGACCCATTCCGCATGAATGACGAAAAAGAAGGCGCCCAGATCCTGGTGATGCCCAAGCGCGACCGCCTGCCGCACGTGCCCAAAGCGCTAGTCGCCTAGCTGCGCGTTGATCTTCTCTAAGATGATCTTGGAACTGCTGGTGCGGTCGAACCGCGCTAGCTCTTTCTTCGTATCTGCATCCAGCAGCGCGACGTAGCCGGTGGCGCTGCCCTGTGCGCGCACGAAATCACCGATGCCGAGCGAAGTGGAAAGCAGCAGCGCCTGATGGATGCGCGGCTTGTCGGTCAGGTCCAGCGTGACGAACAGCACGGGTGCTTTCTGCAACGTCGCATCGCTACGCACTTCGCCAAGGATGGGGCTCAGCGCTTTGCAATTGGGGCACCAGTCCGCATAGAAATAAACAGCGAGTAGTTTGGGTTGCGGCAGGGGGCGTGCCGCTTGCACAGGCAGGGCCAACAGCAGCAACGAAGCGATAGCGACGAACTTGCGCATTATGGCTTCCCGAACAGTTTCAGGTATTCGCCATAGCCTTCTTTTTGAAGATCGTCCTTGGGAATGAAATCAAGCGCGGCGGAGTTGATGCAGTAGCGCTTGCCGCCTTTATCCTTTGGGCCATCATCGAACACATGGCCCAGATGCGCGTCGGACTTGGTGGATTTCACCTCCGTGCGCGCCATGCCCAGCGTGCTGTCGGTCTTCTCGGCGATATTATGCGCCGAAATAGGCTGCGTGAAACTGGGCCAGCCCGTGCCGGAATCGTACTTGTCGGTGCTGGAGAATAGCGGCTCGCCCGAAATGACATCGACATAGATGCCATCTTCGTGATGGTCCCAATATTCATTATGGTAGGGCCGCTCGGTACCGCCCTGGCGGGTTACATATTCTTGCATGGGGTCAAGCTTCACGGGCTCGCGGGCGAACGCGGGCACGGCAAGCAGAACTGCAGCAAGAACGAGTAGCGGGTTCATCGATTTCATATAGGCCTCCGTTAAGGCATTCGCCAGTGGGCGGCAGAAAGTTACAAAGCAATGGTGGTCCCGATGTGATTCGAACACACGACCTAGCGTTTAGGAAACGCTTGCTCTATCCAGCTGAGCTACGGAACCTTATTCGCTGAGCGCGTCCGGCACACCTTCGGGGAATTGCTGCTTGATAGCGAATTCAATGCGTGCCACGCGGTTCACGGGGCTTGGGTGGCTCACGAAGAACTCCACCGGCACTTCCATATTGATATCGCGCATCGCCATCAGTGTGTCGATGTAGGCCTGCGGATTATAGCCTGCCTGACCCATGAGCTTTACGCCCGTCGCGTCGGCACGGATCTCTTGGTCCTGTGCGAACACGATCTCACCGGTCGCCTGGTAATGCGGACGGTGTTTGTGCAGCACCTGCGCGATCTCGTGGCTGAGCATGGCGGCCAGCTGGCCTTCGGTCTTCAAATGGTTCAGCAGCAAGCTGGTGATGAAAATGGTGCCATCCGGAAGGGCGAACACGTTGATGCGGTTCTCATCGGCCACCACGTAGAAACGCAGTGTGCCTGAAAGTTTCGAAGCATCCGACGCTTTGGCGATGTGGTTGCCCACGCGCGCCACTAGCGATTGCTGCGTGGTATTCGACGAAAGGCCGCCATACGCAGCGAGGATCTCTTGTGCGGTCGGCAGCGGCAGCGCTTGCACTTCAGCGGGCGCTTCGTTGCCAGTGGGCAGCGCCTCGGGTGCAGCCGGTTCTTTACCGGGCAGCATGGCGACGGCAGCAGCGACGACAAGGGCAACGCCCACGCCAATGACGACGAGGCGGCGTTTCAATACGGTATTGTCTGCGGGGGTCAAGCTCATGAAGCAAGGCTTAGCGCGGCAGAAACGGAACGTCAATCCTACTCCGGCAAGAATCCGCCGGCTTGCATTTGCCACATGCGGGCATAATGGCCGTTGCGGGCGAGCAGCTCGTCGTGGCTGCCTTCTTCGACGATCTCGCCCTTGTCGAACACGAGCACACGCTCCATGCGCGCCAGCGTCGAAAGCCGGTGCGCGATGACGATGGTGGTGCGGCCTTCCATTAGTTTGCTCAACGCTTCCTGCACCGCTTGCTCGGTGACCGAATCAAGCGCGCTGGTCGCTTCATCGAGCAACAGGATGGGCGCGTTCTTCAAGAATGCCCGCGCGATAGCGATGCGCTGGCGCTGTCCTCCAGAAAGTTTTACGCCGCGCTCGCCCACCAAGGTCTCATATCCTTGCGGCAGTGCAGTGATGAACCCGTGCGCGTCGGCCTTCTGCGCGGCGGCCACGACTTCTTCATCGCTCGCATCCAGCCGTCCGTAGCGGATATTGTCCATCAGCGAACGGTGGAACAACGAAGTATCCTGCGGAATGAAGGCGATGCCGCTGCGCAGTGAATCCTGCGTTACGCTGGCGATGTCCTGCCCATCGATGGTGATGCGCCCGCCATCGACATCGTACAGCCGAAGCATGAGATGCGCGAAAGTGGTCTTGCCCGAACCGCTGAAGCCGACCAGGCCGATTTTCTGCCCGGCAGGAATGGTGAAATTCAGGTCTTCAAACAGGGGTTTTTGCGAGCCGTATTTGAACAGCACATCGTGGAATTGAATTTCACCACGCGCCACTTTCATATCGCTCGCGCCGTGCGCATCGATGACCTCATGCGGCACGGCGAGGGTATTGTAGCCTTGGCGCGCGGTACCAAGTTCAAAGAACGCCTGCGGCAATTCCGCCGCCATCAGCCACGTGTATTCCACCACGAAGAAGCTGGTGAACATGACGAACACAAGGTCACCGAGCGTGATCAAGCCCTGCTGCCAACCGATGATAAGACTGGAAAACAGCGCGATGTAGAACACGACCATGAGGATATCCGTCACCGCACGGGTGATGAAGATATCGGTGAGCGACCGTTTCAAGCTGACGCACTCTTTTTGCTGATAGTTGCCGATGACGCGCTTCTCGTGAAGGCGACGCGAGAACACGCGGGCGATGGAGATGTTGCTGATCGAATCGACGATGGCGCCGGAAAGCTGGCTGCGATCCTCGGCGTTGGTGGCGCTGGATGCATCGACACGCTTACCGAGCCAGAAGCTGACCAGCAGATGCAGTGCCGCCCAGCCGAACATGGCCACGCTGATGCGCCAGTCGATGCCCGTGATCATGATCAGCGAAATGACGGTCATAGAAACGAATGGCACTACGCGCCACGTGATGAAATCGCGCAGCGCGTTGATGGCGCGCGCCACGTCGGAAATTTTGGTGCCGATGGCACCCGCGAAATGGTCGGCGAAATAGCGCTGGCTGTGCTGGCTGACATGGTCGAACAGCGTCAGGCGCATATCCGCCATCACCGCGGGCTGCAGCGTGCGCAGCAGCCACTCGCGCGCGCGGAACATGATCATCATGACGACCAACGTGCCCATGTAGAGCGCGATGGGCGGTAGCGCGACGCCCCAAGCCTTCGCCGGTTCGCCCGCGATGGCGGTGAGTCCATCGACGAGTTGGCGCAAGGTGTAGGGCATCACCGTGTTCTCGATGGCCATGAAGATGGGGCACAGCACCACGAACGCCACGCGCCATTTGTAAGGGCGGATGGATTGCCAGAGGAATTTACCTAAGGTGGGCGGCAGTGCGGTCATGCAAAGATCTTCGTGTGGGTGGGGCGCACATAAAGCAGGTCACCCCGGCGGATGTCGAGCGATTCGAACTCGGCGCGCGGCACTTCGGCATCAAGCAGCGTGCCGTCCTCGCGCTCCAGCTCGAGCTTCACCAGCGAACCAGCAGGGTTGATATGGACAAGGTGCGCCTTCACGGTGCCGGGCTGCTTGTCGCGCCGCACCTGCAATTCGTGCGGGCGGCAGAATACTTTTACCTTGGTGCCCGTGCTGCGCGGGGCGTTCTTCTCACGGCGGGTGGAATAGGTAATGGCATCGCGATCATCAGCAAAGAATTCGCCGACCACCGGAATGCGGCTGAGCCATCCGCGCTTGGGTGCGCTTGATGGGGGGACAGTGTTGGGCAGTGGTTCGTTCTCATTCAGCAGCAAGCTGCCATCGCTCAGTTGCCATGCGTCGAACTCGTTATAATGGCCGAGGAAATCATAGACGAACGCGTTGGCGGGCTTGAGGTAAACTTCTTCCGGGGTGCCCATCTGCTCGATGCGGCCCTGACTCATCACCACCACGCGGTCGGCCATTTCCATGGCTTCCTCCTGGTCGTGCGTCACGAAAATGCTGGTGATGTTGAGCTCCTCGTGCAGGCGACGCATCCAGCGGCGCAGCTCTTTGCGCACCTTGGCGTCGAGCGCGCCGAACGGTTCGTCGAGTAGTAGAATATCCGGCTCTACCGCCAGCGCGCGTGCAAGCGCGATGCGCTGGCGCTGGCCACCCGAAAGCTGGCTGGGATAGCGCGCATGCAATGCATCCAGATGCACCAGTTTCAAAAGCTTCATCACCTTGCTGCGGATCGCGTCTTCGCTAAGGCGATCCTTGCCACGGCGCACGCGCAGGCCGAAGGCGACATTCTCGAACACCGTCATGTGACGGAATAGCGCGTAATGCTGGAACACGAAACCCACCGCATGTTGGCGTTTGGGCTTTTTGCCTTCGTCTTCGCGGATCACCACTTGCCCGCGATCGGGCTTTTCCAAGCCCGCGATGATGCGCAGCAACGTGGTTTTTCCAGAGCCTGACGGCCCAAGCAGCGCGACCAGCTCGCCGCGGTTGATGGTGAGGGACACATCGTTCAGCGCCCCGAAATCACGGAAGCGCTTGCTCACCCGATTGACCACGATACTCATGCGCGCTCCTTACTGGACAGCTTACGTTTGGCCTCGACCTGCCGCTTGGCGATGAGCGTCACCAGCGCCAGCAGCGTGAGGATGGAAGCGACTGCAAAGGCCGCCGCGAAGTTATATTCGTTGTATAGCATTTCTACATAAAGTGGCACCGTGGTGGTCTCGCCACGAATATGGCCCGATACTACCGACACCGCCCCGAACTCGCCCATGGCGCGGGCGTTACAAATGAGCACGCCATAGAGCAGGCCCAGACGGATGTTGGGCAGCGTGATGCGACGGAACATCTGCCATGGGGTTGCACCAAGCAGGATGGCGGCTTCTTCTTCCTCGCTGCCTTGCTCGGCCATCAGCGGGATGAGTTCGCGCGCGATGAAGGGGAAGGTGACGAAGATGGTGGCGAGCACGAGGCCCGGCACGGCGAAAATGATCTCGACCCCGTTGCGCACCAGCCAGCCGCCGAACAGCCCATGTGCGCCATACAGCAGCACATAGATGAGGCCCGAGATGACCGGCGAAACCGAGAAGGGAATGTCGATGAGGGTGAGCAACATGCGACGCCCACGGAACTGGAACTTGGTGATGGCCCATGCAGCGGCCACGCCGAACACAAGATTGCACGGCACGGCGATGACCGCGACCAGCAATGTAAGCAGGATGGCGGCGCGTGCATCCGCATGGGTGATGCTGGCAACGAACACTTCTGCACCGCGCGAGAAGGCCTCGACGAACACGGCGATGACCGGCAGCGCGAACAGCAGTAGCATCACTGCAATGGCGAGCAGGCTGAGTACGATGCGCATCAGGCGCGATTCGGTAGCGGCGACACTCATACGCGCTCCGTTCCATGCCGCAGTCGATGCTGCAACCAGTTGAAGAAATAGAGCGTGGCGAAGGAAATGAGGAGCATCAGCACGGCCATGGTGGTAGCGCCGGCCATGTCGTAGCTTTCAAGCGCGGTGATGATGGCGAGCGGCGCAATTTCGGAAACGCCGGGTACGTTGCCCGCGAGGAAGATAACGGACCCATATTCGCCAAGCCCACGTGCGAAAGCGAGGGCGAAGCCCGATAGGAGGGCGGGCGCGATGTGTGGAATGATGACGCGGGTGAAGACCTGCGCACGCGTGGCGCCGAGTGATCCGGCGGCTTCTTCCAGCTCGCGATCCAGCTCGGCCAGCACAGGCTCGATGGAGCGCACCACGAATGGCAAGCC
>JBEIOT010000124.1:0-6191 GCA_040377415.1 Azospirillum sp.
AGCATCCACACCATTTTGAGCGAAACGAGACTCTCTAGAAACAAGAGATGGAATTACTGGCTAACGATCCATTGCACTTGGCGGAGGGCTACGATCAGCATCGGGTAGTCGAGCGATTGCTGGGTGCGTAGTTCTTCGATGAAGTTGAGGTAGCGTGCCAAGGCGGGGGCGGCGTGCTCGCTCCATTGCTGCGCAGGCTCGGGCTTTTTGCCGTAGCGGCCGATGACCTCGAGGGTGAGGCGGCGTTGCGCGGCGTAAAGCTCCTGCACCAGCGATTTGATGGCGAGCTGTTGCCAGTAATTCTCGGCGTTGAGCTCCCATGCGCTACGACGCAGCCAGCCGAGTTTCACCTCGGCCCCCATGTCGAAGTAGAGCTTGCCGGCTTGTTTCACCGGTAGCTTCGCGGCACGCGCGATGTCGACGATGTCGCAAGCGCTGGAGAGAATTTCCAGTTTGGCGATGCGCGCAGCGACGGCTTTGGGCACGCCCTGCACGACCAACGTGTCGGTATTCTTCTCGTACGCTTTGCGCAGCGTGTCGGTCATCAGTTCCTCGGCCGATCGCTCGACCTCGATGATACCAGCAGCGTAGGTTGCCATGGCGGCTTTCAGGTCCATCGGCTGGGCCACGTGCTGGAGGAACCAGCGGCAGTTATGCTCGATGAAAGCGTTCACTTGCGAGAACAGGCCCGATTGCAGCGTGGCGTCGACCTTGCCGTCGAGCGCTTCGATGTCTTTCCACAAAGTACGCAGGCTGAACGCATCGCGCGTCGCCACGTAAGCGAGTGCGATGTTCGCCGCAGGCAGGCCGGTGGCGCGCATGAGGCTGTGGGCGAAGCTGAAGCCCGTGCGGTTGACAATGGAGTTGGTGATCATCGTCGCGACGATCTCGCGCTTCAGGCGGTGCTTCTTGATGTCGGCTTCGAAGGGTTTTTCCATCGCATCGGGGAAGTAGCGGAACAGGTCGCCCTCGAAATACGGTGCGTCGAGCAGGGTCGATTCCTTGAGCTCGAGCGACAGCGACATTTTGGCGTAGGCGAGCAGTACCGCAATTTCTGGGCGGGTGAGGCCCAGTTTGCTGGCGCGCAGTTCGCCAAAGCTTTTCGCGTCGGGCAGGAACTCGACCTCGCGGTTCAGGAAGCCGCTGGCTTCCAGCGTGGTGATGAGCTGCTCGGCGGGCTCCAAGATCGCGGCACCTTGCAGCTGGGCGATGGAGATGGCCTGCGTTTGCAGTTTGTTGTCGATGAGCACGAGCTGCGCGACCTCTTCGGTCATTTTCTTGAGCAGCGTGTCGCGTTTGGCGCGCGTCGTTTTGCCTGCCTGCATAGCGGCGTTGAGTGCGATCTTGATGTTCACTTCGTGGTCGGAGCAATCGACGCCGCCGGAGTTATCGATCGCGTCGGTGTTGATGCGGCCGCCGGTGCGGGCGTATTCGATGCGGCCACGTTGGGTGAAGCCAAGGTTGCCACCTTCGCCGACGATCTTGCATCGCAGTTCGCGGCCATCGACGCGCAGGCCGTTATTGGCGCGGTCGCCGACTTGCTCGTGCGTTTGGGTGGAGGCTTTGACGTAGGTGCCGATGCCGCCGTTCCACAACAGCTCGACGGGAGCTTTGAGGATGATGCGAATGAGTTCGTCGGGCGTGGCTTTGGTGGCGTCGGTATCCAGCACCTTGCGCATTTCGGGCGTGAGGGTGATGGATTTTGCCGTGCGCTCGAAGATGCCGCCGCCTTTGCTGATGAGCTTGGCGTCGTAATCGTTCCAGCCGCTGCGCGGTAGCGCGAACAGGCGCGCGCGCTCTTTGAAGGAACTGGCCGCATCGGGTGTGGGGTCGATGAAGATGTGTTTGTGGTTGAAGGCGGCGACGAGCTGCATGCCATTGCTGAGCAATGCACCGTTGCCGAATACGTCGCCGCTCATGTCGCCGATGCCGATGGCGGTGAAGGTATCCACCGCCGGTTTATTGGTTTCGTGCTGACCGATATCCTTGCCCATTTCGCGGAAATGGCGCTCGACGGCGACCCAGCCGCCGCGGGCGGTGATGGCCATGACTTTGTGATCGTAACCCACGCTGCCGCCGGAGGCGAAGGCATCGGCCAGCCAGAAATTATATTCGGCCGAGATGCTGTTGGCGGTGTCGGAGAAAGTGGCGGTGCCTTTGTCGGCGGCCACGACGAGGTAAGGATCGTCGTTATCATGGCGCACGACATTGGTGGGCGGCACAAGCTTGCCGCTGACGATGTTGTCGGTCACATCGAGCAGGCCACGCAGGAAGGTTTTGTAGCATTCGACACCTTCGGCCATGAACGCTTCGCGCTCGACCGGTGGTTTACGCAGGATGAAGCCGCCCTTGGCGCCTTGCGGCACGATGACGGCATTCTTCACCATTTGGGCTTTCACGAGACCGAGCACTTCGGTGCGGAAATCTTCCGGACGGTCGGACCAACGCAGGCCACCGCGGGCGACGGCGCCGCCGCGCAGGTGGATGCCCTCGACACGCATGGAAGTGACGAAAATTTCGGCGTAGGGCACGGGCAGTGGCATGCCTGGGACTTCGGCCGAGCGAATCTTGATGCTGAGGTACGGTTTGATCTGGCCCGCTTCGTCGCGCTGGTAGAAGTTGGTGCGTAAGCTGGCGAAGACGAGGGCAAGCAGGCGACGGATAACGCGGTCTTCGGCCAAGTTAGTGACGTTCTCGAGCGCGGCTTCGATGGCAACTTTAAGTGCTTCTTGCGCGGCTTCGCGGTTCTTCGTCGTGGGGTTGAAGCGGGCGTGGAACAGCTCGACCAGTTGGCGGGCGAGATCGGCGTGGGCGTTCAGCGCGGTGGCGATGAAGCTTTGGCTGTAGGGGAAATCCAGCTGCTGCAAGTAGCGGCTGTAGCTGCGCAGGATGACCACGTCGCGCGCGGTGAGGCCGGCGGAGAAGACGAGGGCGTTCAAGCCATCATTGTCGGTATCGCCGCGCCAGACACGTTCAATGGCGTTCTCGATGCGGCGTTTGTCGGTCTCGTTATCGGCTTTTTGCTCGTGGGCGACGCGCAGGGTGAAGTCGCGCATCAGCACGGGTGGCAGTGGCGTGTGCGGGGTGATGATGTAGGGTGTCGCGTCGATGACGGTGCAGCCCATGTTTTCCAGCAGCGGAATGATGCCCGAGAGCTCGAGCGTGAGATCGCGCGAGAAGCATTTAAGGTGCAGCTGGTTGTTGGGTTCGTTCTTGGCGCGGTAGAGTTCGAGCGCCATGCCGTCGCCGGTGGCGGCTTCCTGCACGCAGCGAATGTCGAATGCCGCAGCGTTGGCGCTGTGGGTGTTCACGTACGGCGCTGGGAAAGCGTTGGCGTAGCTTTGGCTCAAACCTTCGCCAGCATCGACACCGAAGCGATTGAGGATGGCTTCGTGCAGCGCGTCGGTCCAGCGGCTGGCGAGCGCGATAATTTTTTCTTCGAGCGCTTCTTCGTCGACCTGCGGAATGTTGCCGGGCTTGGTAGCGATCATGATGGTGACGCGCGCCAGCGGCGAATCGGTCAGCGAGGTGTAGAAGCTAGTGAGCGAGCCGTCGTAGGCTTTGGAGAGAACGCGCACGACTTCTTCGCGCACGGAGGAGCTGAACTGCTCGCGCGGGATGTAGACCATGGCGTTGATGAAGCGCTGGAACGGATCCTGGCGCACGAAGAGGCGCACTTGCGGTTTGCTTTCCAGCGAGACGATGCGCATCGCCATGCGGAACAGCGATTCTTCGTCCATCTGGAAGAGTTCGTCGCGCGGTAGGAATTCAAGCGTGGTCTTGAGGGCTTTGCCGGAGTGACCCGACTTGCTGAAACCGGCGCGACCGATGACGCGCGCGACTTTGCGGCGAATGAAGGGGATCTGGTCAGTTTCGCGATAGTACACGGTGCTGGTGAACAGGCCGAGCAGGCGCGTTTCGCCAATGAATTTGCCTTTGGCATCGGTAATGCGCAGGGCGATGTAATCCATCGGTACGATGCGGTGCACGCGGCTGCCAGAGGATGCTTTCAGCACGGCGATGGCGTCGTCGCTGGTGGGTTTGCTGCCGCGCTCGATGTCGTTGGTGTCGCCCGCGACGCGGTAGATGCCCAGTGCTGAATCTTTCTTCAGGGTCAGCTCGCCCTTGGCGTCGGCCACATAATCGGCGGCGCCGAGGAAGATGAAGTGGTTGGAGCTCAGCCAGTCGAGCAGGTCATGGATCTCGGCGCGCACTTCGGCGGCGCTGCCTTTGCCGGAACCGGCATAGGATTTGGTGAGGGCCTGCACGCGGGCCTGCATGGGCTTCCAGTCGGCCACGGCGGCACGCACATGGGCCAGTGCTTCTTCCATCAAGGCTTGTAGTGCGTCGGTGGTGAGCGATACAGGAAGTGGCGAGCATTCGATGTAGATGAACGACTCGCGCGCCCAGTCATCCGGTGCGGTGGTGTGCGATCTGAAATCGGTGAGCTTGCCTTTGGCATCGCGCTTGACGCCCATAATGGGGTGCAGCACGCGGCGAATGGTGAGGCCTTGGGCGTTCACTAAGCCCGAGAGCGAATCGACGAGGAAGGGTGTGTCGTCGTTGATGGCCATGATGACGGTGCGCGTGCGACCCGAGGTTTTGGATTTGGCGACGGTGATGGAAAGTTTCGGCGCGCCTTTTTTGCGCGTGGCAGCGAAGGCCTCGTATTGCAGGGCGATGTTGATGGCAGATTTTGGCTCGATCTCTTCCAGATCGGCGACGGTGGATGCCGCGTAGAAATGCTCGGTGAAGCGTTGCGCGCCGGCGGAGAGTTTGGAGGGTGCTGCGGCGAAAATATCGCGCAGCAATTCCTGGTGGAGGGTGGTGTAGGCGGTGGCGGCGGTGCTCATAAAAATCTCCTGAGGGAGGCTCTAACAAATAGGGCTGAAAATGAAAGGATAAACGCCTTGTGCGTTGCGTCAAATCGCATCCCATAATTGTGCGGCGATGTTTACGCCGTACAGCTTCTGGGCGGCGCGCAGGCCGGTGGGCGAGGTGACGTTGATTTCGGTGAGGTAGTCGCCGATCATGTCGAGCCCGACGAAGATCAGCCCGTTCTCTTGCAACATGGGGCCGACACGCTTGCAGACCTCGCGCATGCGGGTGGTCAGTTTCATTTCCTTGGCGATGCCGCCGACGCGCATGTTGGCGCGGATGGAGCCGCCCTGCGGCTCGCGCTGGAATACGGCGGCGACTTCACCATTCACGAGGATGATACGTGCGTCGGAGCTGGCGACTTGCGGCAGGAACGCTTGCCACATCAGCGGTTCGCCCATCATCTCGGCCCATTGCTCGAGCAGCGTATCGATGTTGGAATCACCGGCGGCGAATTTGAACACGCTGCGGCCGCCATAGCCGTGCAGCGGCTTGGCGACGATGGTACCGTGGCGTGCAGCGAAGTCATGCACGGCATGCGGGTCCAGGCTGACCAGCGTGGGCGGCATAAGGTCGTGCAAATGCAATGCAGCGAGTTTTTCCGGCGCATTGCGCACGCCGCGCGGGTCGTTCACTACTTTGGTGCCCGCATGTTCGAGCAAATGCGTGGCGGTGATGTATTTCATGTTGAAGGGGGGGTCTTGCCGCATCCACACCACGTTCATGTCCGATAGCGGCAGGAGCTTTGCTTCGCCGAGCACTACGTTACCATCAGTGTAACTAATGGGCTGCATGCGGGCGCTTAAGTGGCCTGCTTCCCAGCTCAGATGCTGCGGCTCGAAAAAGTAATTCTGTGCGCCGCGTTTGGCGCCTTCTTCAATGAGCATGAAGGTAGAATCCGTGGCGGCATTGAGCCGCGACGGGTGATCCATCTGGAAGGCGGCTTTCATTACTGAATGTCGCGCGACTTGATGAGTTCGGGTGCGGCGTAGCCATCGCTGCCCGTACCGCTGGTGCCGCTATTGTAGGGCTGTGTAACGGGTGCGCTCGGTGCCGCGTTGTAGCTTGGCGTGCCGGTGTTCGGTGCAGCGGCGGGTGTGGGCGAAGCATACGGCGACACGGCAGGTTTCACCGGATCGTTCTGCTGGCGAATTTGCAGGTAGTTCACCACGCGCTTCACGCCTTTGGTGGTACGCGCGATGTTGAGCACGCGGTCAAGCTCCAGCTGGTCGTGCACGCGGCCGAGCAGGTAGGCGGTGCCGTTCACCACGTTGATGGAATAGTTGATGACCCACACATGCTTGGTGAGCAGC
>JBEIOT010000193.1:0-3453 GCA_040377415.1 Azospirillum sp.
CATTACATCGCCGACGATACGGGCGGATTTTTTGTAGGGCTTGTTGTAGTCGACGCCCAACTCGAGCATGCCGAACAGGATGCGGCGGTGCACCGGCTTTAAGCCATCGCGCACATCGGGAATGGCGCGCGAGACGATGACGCTCATGGCGTAATCGAGGTAGCTTTTGCGCATTTCCTCTTCGATGGAGATGGGAAGGATTTCTGCAGACATGCCGACCATGGTTTTCACCCCAATTTTTTGTGTGAAAAAGGTTGTAGCAGGCAGGTGGCGCTAAACAAACGCCGCGCCGCAGTTATCCACAGTTTGGGGATGATTTAGTTAGCTAAAATCGGGGCCGCCGCGACCGGGGCCGCCCTTAAGGTTGGGCAGGCCGCTGGTGGGCGACAGATCGCCAAGCAGCGCGTAGCTATTATCGATGGCGGCTTCGGTGGTGTTCACGGTGGCAAAGGCCGGTGCAGCACCCGGATGAGTGCGGTAGCCCTGGCGTTTCAACTCTTCGTCTTTGGCAAAGTCGAACTTGGCAATATTGCCGGTGAGCAGGTTCTGCAGCAGGGAGTTGTCGACCGAGGCGGTCTCGATGGTGGCGACGGCGGCGACGGGCGCGACGGCGTTCTCGTCGGCATTGCGGGTGCTGAAGATATTGAATTTGTCGGCTTCGGTCACTTGCTTGGCAGCGGCTTGCACCACGGCCTGCGTTTCGAGATTCACGCCCGGCAGGTTGCCCACGCTCTGTTCAATTTGTTTATCGCTGGCGCCGGCATGCATCATCTGGCTGGCGAGATTGCGCGCGACGGCTTCCAGATGCGCCGTGCTATCGGGGCTGAAGGTGCTGGTGCCAGCATTGAAAGCTTGGCTGTGCACGGCTTGTGCATTGGCTTGCCCCTGCCCGGTGGCGGAGCTGCTCATGATGTTCTCGATGTAGCTGACAGCGGCACCGTCGCGCAGGTTCAGCGTGGTCATGGTGGCGACGTGGCTGTCTTGTTCGTGCTGCGGCAGGGCGCTGAAGGCTTGGCGGAGGATGTCGATGGCGGCAAGGCGCTCGGTAGAAGGCGCGGTTGCTTCGGCGGCGGGTTGTTCAGAAACCGCGACAGCGCGAAGCGGCTGGGAGTTGGTCAGCGCGGCATCGAAATAGCTGTAGGGTACATTCGTCATGACATGTTCATTGTAACAGTCACCCTACGCGAGAAATGTGAAGATTGTGTGAAGGTGGGCAGGATGGTTGCTTAAATTTGAATGACTTAAGCGATTCCCTTGATGAGCGGACCCACCGCTTCGGGGAAGATGGGCGTGCTGCTTTCGGTGACGGTAGCACCCGTGCCTGCAGCGGGGTTGCCTTTGACAGCGGCCAGTGCCGCGGCTTGTGCTTTGGCATCGAGCGCGCCCTTGTCTTCTTCTTGCGGCTTGCTGGGCGTGCTGCTGGCCGAGGGTTCGGCAGCGGCGGTGTTGTCTTTATTGCCGCCCCCAAAGAGCGAAGAGACCCATTCAACGATCATGTTGATGAAGCCCATGATGCTTTCCATGAAGCCACCTTTTTTGGAGTCAGCGGCTTGCGCCTGCTTCTCGGCATCGGTCTGGGTGCCAGCACCGGTGGCGGGGGCTGGTGTGCCCTCGGCTGGTTTTTCGGTCGTGGGTGCAGGAGTGGTCATGAGGTCACTATACGTGTGCTCTGTGACGGTTTCATGACGGAAGTGGATTTATTTTAGAGTGGGCGCTTTGCGCCTTGAAGGGGTGCGAACCACCCCCTTACGGCCTTCGGCCTATCCCCCCTCGCGCGGCGGCTCGCGCTTCGCGCTACGCGAGGCAGGAGCTGGTTCTATTTATTTTTTGCGGTGGGCTAGGCGCAAGCGCAAGGCGTTGAGCTTGATGAAGCCTTCGGCGTCGCGCTGGTTGTAGACGCTGTCGGCCTCGAAGGTCACGTGCGCCATCGAGTAGAGGCTGTTGGGCGATTTGCGGCCAACGACCGAGACACTACCCTTATACAGCTTGAGGCGAACAGTGCCGGAAACGTTCTCTTGCGATTTGTCGATGAGGGTTTGCAGCATCTCGCGCTCGGGGCTGAACCAGTAACCGAAATAGACCAGCTCGGCGTAGCGCGGCATGAGTTCGTCTTTGAGATGCGCAGCGCCGCGATCGAGCGTGATGGATTCGATGCCGCGATGCGCAGCGTTCATGATGGTGCCGCCGGGGGTTTCATACACACCGCGCGACTTCATGCCCACGTAGCGGTTCTCGACGAGATCGAGGCGGCCGATGCCGTGTTTGCCGCCGAGGCGATTGAGCTCGGCCAGCAGATTGGCGGGCGAGAGTTTCTTGCCGTTGACGGCGGTTGGGTCGCCACGCTCGAATTCGACTTCGATGTATTCGGGTGTGTTGGGTGCGTCTTCCGGGTTCACGGTGAGGCGGAACATGTCGGTGCCGGGCTCGTGCCACGGGTCTTCCAGTGCTTTGCCTTCGTAGCTGATGTGTAGCAGGTTGGCGTCCATGCTGTAGGGTGCCTCGCCCATTTTATCTTTGGCGACGGGAATTTGATTTTTCTCGGCGTACTCGATCATGGCGGTGCGCGAGTTCAGTTCCCACTCGCGCCACGGGGCGATGACTTTGATGTCGGGCTGCAGCGCATAGTAGCCAAGCTCGAAGCGAACCTGATCGTTGCCTTTGCCGGTGGCGCCGTGGCACACCGCGTCGGCACCCACTTGACGGGCAATTTCAATTTGGCGTTTGGCGATGAGCGGGCGGGCGATGGACGTGCCGAGCAGGTAGACGCCTTCGTACATGGCATTGGCGCGGAACATGGGGAAGACGAAATCGCGGACGAATTCTTCGCGCAGATCGTCGATGAAGATCTCTTTGACGCCGAACATTTCGGCTTTCTTGCGCGCGGGCTCGAGCTCTTCGCCTTGGCCAAGGTCGGCGGTGAAGGTGACGACTTCACAGTTATACGTGTCCTTCAGCCATTTAAGGATGATGGAGGTGTCGAGTCCGCCGGAATAGGCGAGGACGACTTTTTTGATATTCTGCTTTGTCATATATGTATCCGTATGTAGAATGCTGCGGTGCATAGCAGATTGAACAGACCACGCAATAACGGTTTCTCCCTTGTGGAGCTTTCCATAGTGTTGGTTATCCTGGGCTTACTCACCGGCGGCATCCTTGCCGGGCAAAGCCTTATCCGCTCGGCAGAGCTGCGCTCCAGTATCACGCAGTTTGCTCAATATCGGGCAGCTGCTTACAGTTTCCGTGATAAATATTTCGCCTTGCCGGGAGATATGTCAAACGCCACATCATTCTGGACCAGCGCAGGTGGCACTGGTGCGGATGCGGCGTGCATCACGGCGCAAACCACTGCCCAAGCGACTTGCAATGGTAATGGTAGCGGGCTGATCTCGGGGGGCGGCAGCGAACCCGTTGCACATGGTGAGCGCTTTATTGCGTGGAAGCATCTGGCGAATG
>JBEIOT010000103.1:0-7022 GCA_040377415.1 Azospirillum sp.
ATGGTGACCGACAATTACCACGTGCTGCTGAAATGGAACCGCTCGCGCTACTTCGCCAGCTCCGTCAGCCTGCTGGCTGAAGCGATCGCGCTGCCATAATGAAACTTCGCTCACTCATCCTCACCGCCACGATGCTGGCGCTCACCGCGTGCGGTGGCAGCGACCGTCCTGTCTACAGCGGCAAGCAAGAACCGACCGCCGGCGTGCCGGGCTTCTCGTCCGATGGCCAGCGCAAGCTTCACCCCAATATCAAGCTGGGCCAAAGCTACCGCGTGAGCGGCAAAACCTACGTGCCGCGCTACCAGCCCGATTACGATGAAGAAGGCATGGCCAGCTGGTATGGCCCCGGCTTCCACGGCAAAAAGACCGCCAACGGCGAAATTTATAACCAGAACGACCACACCGCGGCGCACACCACACTGCCGCTGCCTTCCATCGTGAAGGTCACCTACATGAAGACCGGCAAAAGCACCTATGCCCGCGTGAACGATCGCGGGCCGTTCGCCCATAGCCGCATTATCGACCTGAGCGAAGCGGTTGCTGAGGACATCGGCTTGAAGCGCGACGGCGTTGGCCGCGTGCGCGTGCAGTACATGCCGGAAGAATCCTTCAAGTTCGTCGAGATGATCACCAAAGAAGGCCGCGATCCGCACGATATCGACATTGCCAGCGAAGTCGTGGGCAAGAAACCCAGCGGCGATGGCGAAATGCTCTATGCCGGCGTGACGCCTGCCGATGATAGCATCCAAGTGACCGACACCATGGCCGTCGACACGTCGCCTGCAGCGCAACAGAAGCCTAGCGTGTGGCAGCACATGAACCCCATCAGCTCGGCCCAAGCCGCTGAAGCACCGCCTGTAGCGATGGAGCAGGCACCCGTCGGCATCATTACTCCCATGCCGCCATCGAGCTTACCATCGGGCCCTAGCGTGAAGGTCGAAGAAGTTGCACCGAATGTGGCGACAGTGACGCCGGTGCAACCGCCGGAATTAGCGCAGGGCGTTTCATCGCCACCACCTGTTGCGACACCGCCGCCGCAACCGCAGGCGCAAGCGCCGCCAGTCACGCCCGCTGTGGCTAACGGACCGTTCGTGCAGCTGGGTGCATTTGCCAACCAAGGCAATGCCGTGGCTTTGCAGCAACGCTTCGACAGTTTAGGTGCGACCAGCATTCAACCCGGCAATGTAGGCGGGATACCCGTGTATCGCGTGCGTTTAGGACCTTTTGTGAACGATGAAGCCGCAATTGAAATGCTTGAACGTGCCCAATCGATGGGTGTAGCTGATGCCAAGCTCGTCACTGGGTATCACTAACATTCTCGCACAAGGTAGATCATGAAGTCGCTTTTCCGTCCGCTCGCCCTCATCACGTTGATGGCGTTTGCCACCCCCGCATTCGCGCAAGATGCTGAACCTGCAGCCGTTACGGAAGAAGCCGCACCCGATACCAGCTTACGTGAAGAGGGGGCCAAAGCCGCCGTGATGACCGCCGATGGCAGCACGCTGGAAACTGCCGCCAGCCATATGATCCTGCTGGATTACAATTCGGGCACCGTGCTTGCCGAAAAAGCCAGCAAAGCACGCATGTATCCTTCCAGCATGACCAAGATGATGACCCTCTACATCATCTTCGACCGATTGAAGCAGGGCAGCGTGTCGCTCGACAGCCAGTTCACCGTGAGCGAGAACGCGTGGAAAATGCAGGGCAGCAAAATGTTCGTGCCACTCGGCGCGATGATCCCGCTTAGCGATCTCATCCAAGGTATCTCGGTACAATCGGGTAACGATGCGTGTGTGACTGCCGCTGAAGGCATCGCCGGTTCGGAAATGGCGTTCGCGCAGATCATGAACGAAACCGCCAAGAAACTCGGCATGAGCGATTCCAACTTCGTGGATTCGAGCGGCTGGCCGAACCCGAACCACTACACCAGCGCGCATGACCTTGCGATCCTTAGCGTAGCCCTGGTGCGCGACTTCCCAGAATATTACCACTATTTCAGCCAGGCGGAATTCACCTATCACGGCATCCGCCAGTTCAACCGCAACCTGCTGCTGAAGGATAACCTCGGCGTGGATGGCTTGAAGACCGGCCACACCGAAGCCGCCGGCTATGGCATTTCGCTCTCAGCCAAAGAACTCGCCACGGGCCGCCGTCTTGTGCTCGTCATCAATGGTCTTGATAGCGAAGCCAGCCGTGCGCAAGTGGGCAAAGAGCTTCTCACCTGGGGCTTCCGCAACTTCGAAGAACTGCAGCTGGCGACCCCAGGCAAAGTGCTTACGAACGCCAAGGTCTACGCTGGCCTGAGCGACACGGTGGGCCTGACGGTGAAAGATCCGTTGGTGCTTTCCATCGGCCGCACGGGCAAAGAGAAGGTCACAATGACCGCTAACTACAAAGGCCCGCTCAGCGCTCCTGTCGCTGCCGGTCAGGAAGTTGGTAAGCTGGTCGTGACCCTGCCCAATGGCGCAACGAAAGAAGTGCCGCTGGTGACCACGCAAGCGGTCGAGCGCAAAGGCTTCTTCGGCCGTGCAGCAGCGGGCTGGGGCTTCTAAGTGCAGCCGCGCTTCATCACCTTCGAAGGCGGTGAGGGGGCGGGCAAGTCCACGCAGCTGGCGCTACTCGACCAAGCGCTACGTTACGCAAAACACAAGACCAGCCTGACCCGCGAACCGGGTGGGTCGGTCGGTGGCGAAGCCATTCGCAAACTTGTGGTCAGCGGCAGTGTCGATCGGTGGGACGACACCACCGAAGCCCTGCTGTTCATGACGGCGCGCTACGACCATATCGAACGCCTCATCAAGCCCGCGCTTGCGGACGACAAATGGGTACTGTGCGATCGCTTCTACGATTCGACCTATGTCTACCAAGGCATGGTGAAGGGCGTTGATACGAAATGGCTCGATAGCCTGTACACGCACCTGTTCGGCAAATTCGCCCCCGATTGCACCATGCTGCTCGACCTACCTGCGGATGTGGGCCTGAAACGCGCCACCAGCCGTGGCAACGATGCCGAGTCGCGCTTCGAGCGCATGGGCCTCGAGTTCCATACCAAAATTCGTGACGCATTCAATAAGCGCGCCGCCACCAATGAAGAACGCTTCATCATCATCGATGCCCGCGCCAAGCAGCGCGACGTGCATGTGCAGATCATCGATGCGCTGAACCAACGTTATTCACTGGATCTGGAATACGCACTTTAAGCCTTGCCCTGTCGCGTGCGCCGCTTAAACTGCACCCATGGCCAAAGCCCCCGAACTCGAAACCATTCCCCCGCGCGAGAACCCGCATCTGTTCGGGCACGAAGCGGCTGAGCAGAAATTCGTCGGCGATTTTGAGAGCGGCAAGCTGCACCACGCTTACCTCATCACCGGCCCCAAAGGCATCGGCAAAGCCACGTTCGCCTATCGTATGGCGCGCTATGTGCTGGCCCACGGCGCGCTGAAAGCGCAAGCGGTGGAGCAGGGGCCTAGCCTGTTCGGCGATGTGTTGCCTGCTATTCCCGTGGCACGCCCCGAGCTGGATATGGATGCCGCGAGCCCACTTTTCCGCCGTATTGCCACCGGCTCGCACACCGACTTGTTAGCGCTGGCACCGGCGTATGATTCAAAAAAAGGGGCCGAGAAGGCGACCATTTCCATCGACGAATCGCGCAAAGTGCCGACCTTCCTGAGCATGACCCCAGCGGAAGGCGACTGGCGCGTCGTCATCATCGACGCAGTGGACCAGTTGACCAATCAAGCCGCCAACGCGCTGCTGAAGATCCTTGAAGAACCACCCGCCAATGCGCTGCTGATGTTGGTATGCCACGAGCCAGGCAGCATCCTGCCTACCATCAAATCGCGCTGCCGCCAGTTCGCGCTGCAACCACCCACGCGCGCTGCGTTCGAGCAAACGCTGCAAACCGTTGCGCCCAGCATCGACATTACGGATTACCCCGCGCTGTATGCGCTGAGCTATGGCTCGCCGGGATTGGCCATCACCCTTACCAAACACCGCACCGTGCCGCTCTATGCAGGTTGGCTCAAAGCCCTGCAGCCCACTGCGAACGACGATGCCCGCGAAAGCTTCGTGAAAGAAGCCAGTAATGTGAAATCGCCGGAAGCATGGGCCATGCTGCTGCACACGTGGGAAACGGCCATGCACCGCCTCAGCCTATTCCCGCACCACGACCAGAACCAGATCGTGCCGCGCGAATCCGAGCAATTGCAATCCATTGCCGAGGTAGTGCCATTCGCCGTGCGCCAACGCTGGCTGGCCTCGGCCCGCCATCTCATCATGCTCACTGATACCTATAACCTCGACAAGCACTACACCATTCGCCTGATGCTGGACCCCGAACGGGTCACGGCCCAATTCCCCGCCGCCGCTTGACGCGGCGAGCCGCCGCTGGCATGAGTTTGCCCTCACCAGCGGAGCCTTTGTGACCGATACCTATTACATCACCACCCCCATCTACTACGTGAACGACAAGCCGCACCTCGGCCATGCCTATACCAGCGTGGCGTGCGATGCGCTGGCGCGCTTCATGCGACTGGATGGCGCGGAAGTGAAATTCCTCACCGGGACCGATGAACACGGCCAGAAGGTTGAAAAATCGGCTGGTGCTGCGGGCGTGCCGCCGAAAGAATTCGTCGACGAGGTGAGCGAGCATTTCCGCCACATGAACGAAGTGCTGCAACTGACGAACGATGATTTCATCCGCACCACCGAGCCACGCCACATCGCGGCCGCGCAAGCCATCTGGAAGCGCCTTGAAGCCTCGGGTGATATCTATCTCGGCAGCTATTCCGGTTGGTATTCGGTACGCGACGAAGCGTTCTACGCTGAATCCGAACTGGTCGAAGGCAAAGCGCCCACCGGCGCACCGGTTGAGTGGGTCGAGGAGCCGAGCTACTTCTTCAAACTCAGCAAATATCAGCAACCGCTGCTCGATTACTATAAAGCGCACCCGGATTTCATTCTACCGGAAAGCCGCCGCAACGAGATCGTCCGCTTCGTCGAAGGTGGGCTGCATGATCTTTCCATTTCGCGCACTACCTTCAAATGGGGCGTGCCTGTCCCGGGTGACGAGAAGCACATCATGTATGTCTGGCTCGACGCGCTGACCAATTACCTGACCGCCACCGGCTTCCCCGACGAGAACGCCGAGCAGTACAAGAAATTCTGGCCCGCTAGCTTGCACATGGTCGGCAAAGACATCGTGCGCTTCCACGCGGTGTACTGGCCCGCGTTCCTCATGAGCGCAAAACTGCCGATCATGGACCGCGTATTCGCCCATGGCTGGTGGACCATCGAAGGCGAGAAGATGAGCAAGTCGCTGGGCAACGTGGTGTCGCCGAATCACTTGGTGGAACGCTACGGCCTCGACCAAACGCGTTACTTCCTGCTGCGCGAAGTGCCATTCGGGTCCGATGGTAATTTCAGCCGTCAGAGCATGTTCGAGCGCATCAATGCCGACCTCGCCAACAATATCGGCAACCTGGCCCAGCGCACGCTGAGCATGATCGCCAAGAACTGCGACGGCATCGTGCCCGCCAAGGACGACGCGAATCTGACCGATTCGGACAAGGCGCTGATGGACCTCGTGCGCGTTACCAACTCTGGCACGCCCAAATCGGCGCGCGAGCAAATGATGCGCTGCAAGTTCGGTGACGTAACGGGCGCCATCCTCGCGATGGCGAGCTCGGCGAACGAATACATCGACCGCGAAGCACCGTGGAAGCTGAAGAAGGAAAATCCCGCCCGTATGAACGCGGTGTTGTATTATCTTGCAGAATCCATCCGCTGCATCGGTATCATGTTGCAGCCCTTTACCCCCGGTGCCGCTGAAAAGCTGCTGGACCAGCTGGCCGTCAGCAAGGACGAGCGCATGTTCAAGCACCTGACCGCCGAATTCGCCCTAAAACCCGGCACCCAACTACCCAAGCCCGAAGGCGTATTCCCACGCCTGATGACCGAAGAAGCGGCATAGGAGAGACGCAATGGAAGAAAAAATTTTCTATGATAACGCTGACGTCAAAGTAACTTCGACACGATTCATCGTCGACAAAGCAACTTATCCCATCGCGAATATTTCCAGTGTCAAATCAACTAGCAAATCGGCGGGCTTGCTTAAGCTTATTGCTATTATCCTCATCCTGATTGGTGCATTGGGTCTATTAAGCATCTTTGACTCCGAAGCAGAAAGTGATGTGACCGTTACGTCCCTTGTTTTTCTAGGCATTGGCATATGGCTCTATCGCTGCGCGAAGACTAAATATCTAGTCATGCTAACGACGGCCGGAACGGAAAGCCAAGCCCTAGAGAGTAAGGACAAAAACTATATCGATGCCATCGTTGCCGCCCTAAACAATGCCATCGTTCATCGCGGCTAAACATCATATTCCCTTGATGTGATTTAATGCAGTTTGCGTGAAACCAACGAGGGAACCATGGACCTTAAGACCGCACTGCAACGAATCTGGGATCAGCTCGTCGCCATCTTCATGGCACCGGGCGATGCCATTATGCAATCGTTCGCGGGCACACCGTGGGGCGCCGAATGGGGCATTCCTGCAGATGAATGGACCATTAACATGGGGGTGGCACTGCTATTCTGGTGCGTGGTCATTAGCATTATCGGCGCGATGAACGACCAGATCCGCCGCATGTTGGGCCGCAATAGTGGCCGCCGCAACCGCCGCCGTGGCGATATCCACTAACGATTTTCATTTCAGCCGTAGCGCCTTCCATTGTAGCATTGCGCCATGCTCGTCGATTCTCACTGCCACCTGAACTACGACCAACTGTCCGACACGGCCGGCGTGATCACGCGCGCCAAAAGTGCCGGGGTGCAATTGATGCAGACCATCAGCACCCAGCGCAGCGACTTTGCTCAGGTGAAAGCGTTAGCCGAGGCCCATAGCGAAATTTATTGCTCCATCGGCATTCATCCCCATGAAGCGGAACCGCACGAGGACATTACCGAAGAAGAGCTGCTGGAAGCGGCCGACCATCCGCGGGTCATTGGCATTGGCGAGACC
>JBEIOT010000218.1:0-2769 GCA_040377415.1 Azospirillum sp.
GCGCGTGCCAGTTCCTGTTCCTCAAAGGCGATAGCATGTGCGAGACCAGCTACGCCGACCGCAAAGGCAAATACATGGGCCAGACCGGTGTGACCCTGCCAAAGGTCGAATCGAAGAAAAGCGCGTAAGATGGATCGCCTGCGCATCGTCGGCGGCACGCCGCTTTCCGGCAAGATCGTTATTGGCGGCGCCAAGAACGCGGCCCTGCCGCTGATGTGCGCCACGCTGCTGACGCATGAAAAGGTCACGCTCGATAATGTTCCGTACCTCGCCGACATCACCACCATGGCGAAGTTGCTGGTGCAACAAGGCGCGTCGCTTTCGCTGCGCGATACATCACCCGGCACCATGTTCGGCAAAGATTATCCCGGCCATTACAGCCGCGAAATTTCGCTGACCACGCCGGAGCTTTTGAACACCACCGCGCCGTATGAACTGGTCGCCACCATGCGCGCCAGCGTGCTGGTGCTGGGGCCGTTGCTCGCGCGTGCCGGCCACGCAAAAATTTCGCTGCCTGGTGGCTGCGCCATTGGTGCGCGCCCGGTCGATATGCATCTTGCCGCCATGGAAGCGCTTGGCGCGACCATTACGCTGGAAGAAGGCTATGTCATCGCCGACGCGCCCAAGGGCGGCCTGATCGGTGCCGAGATCGTATTTGACAAAGTCTCCGTCGGAGCGACCGAGAATGCATTGATGGCCGCCACGCTTGCCAAAGGCACCAGCGTCATCCGCAACGCTGCACGAGAGCCCGAAATTGGCGATCTCGCGCACATGCTGAACTCGATGGGTGCCGATATCACTGGCATCGATTCCGACACGCTGACCATTCGCGGCGTCACCGCGCTCAGCGGCACGACCTATCGCGTCATCCCCGATCGCATCGAGACCGGCACCTATCTGTGCGCCGTGGCGCTGGCGGGTGGCGAACTGGAATTGCTGGATGCACGTGCCGACACCCTGGAAGCCACCATCACCGCACTTCGCGCCATCGGCGTCACCATCGAAGAGCGCGATGGCTCTATTTTCGTGTCGCGCAACAATGGCCCGCTCAAAGTGCAGCACCTCACCACCGAGCCGCACCCCGCCTTCCCCACCGACATGCAAGCGCAGCTGATGACCGTGCTGACGCAGGCTGAGGGCACAAGCTCCATCTGCGAGACCATCTTCGAGAACCGCTTCATGCATGTGCCGGAGCTTGGCCGCATGGGTGCCAACATCACCATCGACGGCAATTGCGCCAGCATCCATGGCAACACGAAACTCAAAGGCGCGCCCGTGATGGCGACCGACCTGCGTGCTTCGGTATCGCTAGTGATCGCTGCCCTCGCCGCCGAGGGTGAGACCACCATTAACCGCATCTACCACCTCGATCGCGGTTATGAGCGCCTGGAAGAGAAGCTGGCCACCTGCGGGGCCAACATCCGCCGCCTGCGCTAAGGCTTTGACCGGCCAGCTTACTTCCTGTAAGCACCCTGCCCATGACGATTAGCCTTACAGCCCCCCTGACGCTGGCCATCCCCAAAGGCCGCATCTGGGACGAACTCGCGCCGATGATGACCAAGGTCGGCATCACGCCGGAGAAGAAATTCTTCGACGATAGTGATCGCTCGCTTTCGTTCGCCACGAACATCGACCAGCTTTCCATCATCCGCGTGCGCAGCTCCGATGTGGCGACCTTCGTTGCTTACGGCGCGGCGCAGTTAGGCGTTTGTGGTTCCGACATTATGGACGAGCACAACTATCCCGACATTTACGCGCCGCTGGATCTGGGTATCGGCAAGTGCCGCTTATCGGTCGCCGAGCCGACGCAGCTGGCCGAAGGCGATGACCCCACGCGTTGGTCGCACATCCGCATCGCCACCAAATATCCGCACCTCACCCAGCGCCATTTTGCGGCGCGCGGCGTGCAGGCCGAATGCATCAAGCTGAGCGGCGCGATGGAATTGGCGCCTGCTATTGGCCTTAGCCAGCGCATCGTCGACCTCGTCAGCAGCGGTGCAACCCTGAAAGCCAACGGCCTGGTCGAGATCGAAAAGATCATGGATGTGAGCAGCAAACTCATCGTGCATCGCGGTGCGTTCAAAACGCGTGCCGCTGAAATTGACCCCATCATCACCGCGTTCCGCGAGGCGTTATGAGCACGCGGCTTGATGCAGCCTCGCCCGACTTCGCGCAAGCGCTGAACGACAGGCTTCGCCTGCGCCATACGGAAACGAATGACGTAGCACCTGTCGTGCGCGACATTATTGCTGCCGTGTGCGCGCGTGGCGATGAGGCACTGCGCGAATACACCCGCAAGTTCGATCGCGTGGCGATACCGGAGCTGCGCATCAGCGCCGCCGAGATCGCTACTGCTGAGAAAGACTGCGCGCCCGATGTGCGCGCTGCGTTGAAGCTTGCTGCCGCCCGCATCCGTTCGTACCACGAGAAGCAAAAACCTGAATCGCATCGCTATACCGACGACGCCGGTGTGGTGCTCGGCTGGCAATATGCACCGCTTGAATCCGTTGGGCTCTATGTCCCCGGTGGCAAGGCGAGCTATCCGTCATCCGTGCTCATGAACGCCATCCCCGCGAAAGTCGCCGGTGTCGATCGCATCGTAATGGTGGTGCCCACGCCCGATGGTGTCATCAACCCCGCCATTCTGGTCGCCGCGCAACTTGCGGGCGTCGATGAAATTTATCGCGTCGGTGGCGCGCAAGCCATCGCCGCCCTTGCATACGGCACCGAAAGCATCGCGCCCGTGGTGAAGATCGTCGGCCCCGGCAA
>JBEIOT010000174.1:0-4104 GCA_040377415.1 Azospirillum sp.
GAACTCTGGGACGACGCAAAAGACACCCGTACACACTCACGCAATCGCGTGCTCGAGCAAGTCGCGCTCGCGGGGCGCATGGGTGCCAGCACCTTCGTCACCAAAGCAGCCGATTACTCGCGTGGGTTCGAAGAAGCCATTGCCGAATGCGCGCGTCGCAACAGCACGCCGTCGTTAGTCGTCGCTGGCGATACCGGGCCGACCTCGTCGCAAGCCGTGCGTCGCAGTGTCAGCGCGTTACAAGCAGCGTGTAAGAATGGATTAGAACTCATGCTCGTATTACCCGCCGCGCAAAGCCGCGCGCGCTTGGGTTGGCTGCAGCGTATGCATATGCGTCGCCTCACCATGAAATCGCTGAGCTGGTCCATCGCGGGGATCGTGGCTGCGGTCATACTGAACAAACTGGTTTCCTCGCTCATTCCGCCGACGCCGGATTTCCCCTATGCGCACGCCTTCATGGTGTACCTTATCGCCATTTCGGTGGTGGCGGGGCGTTTTGGCCTCATGGCCGGCATGATCACCACGGTTGGCAGTTTCATCGCGGTCAATATCTTCACCATCGCGCCGCTCTATTCATTGCTGGTGCAGGGTGTGAACGATGTGATCGGGCTTGGGCTTTTCCTGCTCGTTGGTTCGATCATCAGTCTGGTGAACAGTCAGGTACATGCCGAGGCGGAAGCCAGCGAGATCAACGAATGGCGCATGCAGGCATTGCTTCAAGTCTATAAAATTGCGCTGCATGCCAAGACACGCCGTGAAGCATTGTCCGAGCTGCACGAGAATCTCGATCAGTTCCTCAATGCCGAGATCGCGGTCTACATGCCAAGCCTGGTGGTGCCCACGCAGTTGCAAGCCGTGTGGCCCGAAGAACCAACGCTGAATGCGCAAGACATCGAAATACTGAATCGCGGTTGGGAAGAATTACAATCGGGCCACGATGTCGAACTGCAGAACACCGCGACCGGATGGCGTTTCGAGCCGCTGACCTCCGCCACCGGTGAGCTTGGTATGCTGGCGCTGCGTGTGCCGCCTTCGGAAGCCACCGATGTGCATTTCGAGCGTTACCTGCGCATGGTCGCCGAACTCGTGGCCTCGATCCTCGAGAAAATGGAATCGACCGACATGAAGGAAGAATCGCGCGTGCGCGACGAGCGCGAGAAACTGCGCACCAGCCTGCTTTCCAGCGTGTCGCATGATCTTAAAACACCGCTTGCCGCCATCATTGGTTCGCTGTCGGTGCATCGTTCGATGTACGACAAGTTGCCCGAAGCCCAGCGTCGCGAACTCACCGACGCGGCCCTCATCGAAGGCCAGCGGCTGGATAGTTTCATTACCAACATCCTCGATCTGGCGAAGATCGAAAGCGGCGCCACCAAGTTCAAGCGCCAATGGCAATCACCGGAGGATCTCGTGCAGCGCGTGAAAAAACGCATGCGCGTGCGCTTTGAGAATCATACGCTCGTCGTGCGCCCCGCACCCAGCGAGATCGAGGTCGAGCTTGATCCGGTCATCAGCGAACAAGCGTTGCTCAACGTGCTCGATAACGCCATTAAGTATACGCCCAGTGGCAGCATCATCGAAGTGCGCATGGAAGCGACCGAGCAGGGCTTCAAGCTGCATGTGCGCGATCACGGTGCAGGCATTGCCGAGGAAGACCGCGAGCGCATTTTCGACAAATACACCCGCCTGCAACGCCAGGACCATCAGGTCGCTGGCACGGGCCTCGGCCTTGCGGTCGCACGTGCCGTGTTGCGCGGGCAGGGCGGCGATATCACGGTGACCTCGCACGAGGATGGCGGTGCCATCTTCACGCTGTGCTGGCCCAACTGGCGCGCTACTGTCGTCAACAGCAGCGGCCCACACCTCATCAAATCCGCTTAATCACTCCGTTATCCTCGCCGCCTCGCCAGCGTGCACGCAATAAAAAAGCCCGCGATCACTCGCGGGCTTTTTCGTTCGTAGAGTCGGGCGTTCGTTTAGCGCCAGACCGGCTTACCCAGATCGATCTCATCCGAGGTGGTCATGCCGCCAACGGCTGCACCAGCAGCGCCGCCAACGAGGGCACCTGCGCCACCGTGGCCGATGGTGCTGCCGACAACAGCGCCGGTTACGGCGCCGATGCCTGCGCCAACAGCGGCACGGTCGGTGGTGTTATCGCCGCATGCAGCGAGAAGGGTAGTGGTCAGTAGAATAGCGAAAATCTTTTTCATATTGATGCTCCGTAATGCAATTCAAGCCAGCTTAGCGCCAGACAGGTTTGCCAAGGTTAACGTCGTTCGAATTGGTGAGGCCACCAGCAGCTGCGCCTGCAGCGCCGCCGACCAGTGCACCCGTGGTGCCGCCGACCAGCGCGCCTGCGCCGGCACCGATAGCACCGCCCGACAAGGCGCGGTCCGTTTTGCTTTCACCGCATGCAGCCAGCAGGGTGAGGGCCACGAGGGCGGTAGTGATACGAATGGTTTTCATTGTAGTTCTCCTTAAGATGGTTGGTTACGCCGCAGCGTCGGTTGGTTTTGCTTGCACTTCCATGCGGTAGCCGATGCCCGGCTCCGTCACGATGTAGTTGGGCTCGCTCAGCGAGCGCTCGATCTTCTCGCGCAGCTGGCTCACATACACGCGCAGGTACTGCATGTCGTCAGCATGTGCCGGGCCCCACACATCCTTGAGGATCTGTTTGTGGGTCAGCATTTTGCCGCGATGGATGAGGAAGTAGCGCAGCAGTTCATATTCCTTCGGTGTGAAGACGACCTTCTGATTGTCCAGGAACACTTCGTGACGCACCAGATCCATGCGAATGCGGCCGTTGGTCAGTTGCGGCTCGCCGGCTTCTTGCGAAGCAGCTTTGCGCAGGTTGGCGTGAATGCGCGCCAACAATACATCGGGATTGAACGGCTTGGTGACGTAATCGTCGGCACCCATGTTCAGCGCGTTCATCACTTCTTCGTCGTCATCGCGTACCGAGCATACGATGATGGGCACTTGGCTCCACTCGCGAATGCCGGTGATGACTTCTTTGCCGTCGATGTCGGGCAGGCCGAGATCGAGCAGAACCAGCTCAGGTTTTACCGATGCAGCCATGCGGATGGCCGGTTTGCCCACTTCGCACTCGACCACTTTGTAGTCGACGCTTTCCAGCGAAATCTTCAGCAGCTTGCGCAGCTGAGGCTCGTCATCCACCACCAGAATGGTGTTTTTTTTCTCGTTCATGGTTAGTCCCCCGTTTGGTGTTACGAGGCCAAAACTAGCCCCTCACCGCATAAATAAGCCATTAGGATGGGCTAATGTTTCCATACTAGCAAGTATAAGTATCCATATTAGCCCCTGTGTTACGCGGCATGGCGTGCTACATACGATGCATCAACCAAGGAGACGTTATGAGCTACGAACTATTCTATAAGACCGGGGCCTGCTCGCTGGCCGTGCATGTGCTGCTGAACGAGATCGGTGCGGAATATAAATTGAGCCCTAACGATGCGAAGGAGCCCAATTCGCGGTTGCTTAAAGCAAACCCGCGCGGCCAAGTACCCACGCTGGTGGTCGATGGTGAACCCATCACCGAAGGTGGCGCCATCCTCAGCTGGTTGGCCGATACGCACAAAAGCCCGCTATTGCCTGCCGAAGGTATCGCGCGTGCAAAAGCACTGCAGTGGCTCGCCTTTTTCAACTCGTCGATGCACCCGCTCTACAGTCAGTTCTTCCATGGCGGCGAGCCGTTCGCGCAAAGCGAGTGGGGCCAGAAAGCCCAGCAGTCGCTGCAGAAATTGTGGGACCTGGTAGAGAAACAGCTTAGCCAAACGAAGTACACCGCAGGCGACGACATGACCGTGGGCGATATCCTCGGCACGGTCATCAGCGGCTGGACACCGCACATCGCGGCGAAGATCACGCTGGGCGAAAAAACGCAGGCATGGATCAAGGAAGTCGCTTCGCGTCAGACTTACAAAGACGCACAGCATGCCGAGAAGCCGCAGAAAGCCTCGGCCGCCTAGGCTGCCTTTATATGCGGCGCGGCCAAGCGCATCGCCGCTTTATAAGACTTGTGGAATGAGTGGGGTGCATTTGATGCATTCCACTTTTTTCATTTCAGGAGACTACACTATGAAA
>JBEIOT010000072.1:0-8874 GCA_040377415.1 Azospirillum sp.
GAAGATGCCGCCCATGCAATAGCCCAGCAAGGCGATGGGTCCGTCATGCTTCTCGCGCAGCTCCTGCAACGCAGGGATGGCGTAGCCGGTGATGTAATCAGCAGTACTGAAGCTTTGCTCGGCATCTTCGGGCGCACCCCAATCGAGGAACAGCGGGCGGAACCCTTGCGACTTCAGGTATTGCACGAAGCTGCTGTCGGGCGTGAGGTCCAGCACGCGGCTGGTGTTGATGAGCGACGGCACACACAGCACCGCCAGCGCATCGGTGCGATCGGGTGCGAGGTCATACAGCTTCGCTGAGCCGCTTTGCCACAGCACGTGGTACTTATAGGGCTCGGGTTCGTAATCATTCGCCAGATAAGCTTGCAGGCCTTCGCTGAAGCGTTGGGTCTGTTCTTGCGTTTGTTGCGCTAGGGCTTGCAGGAAACCGGGATCGAAGAACGCGGTGGCGAAATCGGAAAGCTCGGCGGGCTTAGCGTTTGCGCTTTTTTGCCACGGGTTTTGATTTTGGCTTGGGTTTTGGTTTTGATTTGGCAGCCACGCGCTTGCCATTTGGCTTAGCTGCTCGCTTGTTTCGCTCCACGCTTTTTGCCACTGGTCCATGCCCTGCTCGAGCGGGCTTTTCGGCCGCATCCATTCGGGCATGAAGGCGCTCCAGGGATTGTTCCAGCCGCTCCAGCCGACGGGTGAGATCCCGGACTGCATGGATAGCAGCATCAGGTGCAGCGGCAGGGCGTCGGGCGCTCGCATCATTGGGCTGCTCCGGCGCGGTGTAGAAGCCCTTCATGGCATCCAGCGTGGCGGCTACGGCCTTGGGGTCGGTCATGGCGCTGGTCATCTGTTTTTGCCAGAGTTTCAGGAATTCCTGCGCCATTTGCGCTGCGTCTGCCATGCGTATCTCCTAAAACTTGCCAATCCATTGGGGGGATGGTAGGGCAAACATCCGTTTAATTCAAAGTATTCGTTAAGGAACTCCCCATGAACAAGAAGCCGCAGGTCGAGCCCATCGTTATCAAGAAATACGCGAACCGCCGCCTCTACAACACGGACACCAGCAGCTATGTGACGCTGGAAGATCTGTGCGACATGGTAAAAGAGGGTTCCGACTTCATCGTTTACGATGCGAAATCGGGCGAAGAACTGACCCGCCAAATCTTGACGCAGATCATCTTCGAGCAAGAAGGCAAAGGCGAGAGCCTGCTGCCGGTGAACTTCCTGCGCAGCGTGATCGGCTACTACGATAATTCGCTGAAGGACTTCGTGCCGCACTACCTTGAGAGCACGATGGCCACCTTCACCAAGAACCAAGAAAAAATGCGCGAAATGATGGGCATGGGCACCATGCCAGTTATCGGCGCGGGCTTTGGCCAATTCAGCCAGCAAATGGAAGAGATCGGCAAACAGAACATGGAGCTGTTCACCAAAGCGTTCAGCATGTTCACGCCGTTCAACGCCGAGCAAGGCGCGAAGAAGAAGTAGTAGTAGTAATGAGGCATCGTCATCCTGTGGCCGCGTAGCGGAGCACAGGATCCAGATCCTGCGCAGGCTTCGCCTCGCAGGATGACGGCAGATAAAGAAAGGGCCGCTTCATCGAAGCGGCCCTTTTAAATTGCTCTCAGGAAAATTTGGTTAGCGGCCGCGACCTTTGTCGGCGACAAGCGTTTGCGATTGGCTGGTGCCAACGAAGCTGTTGATGAGGTCACGTGCAGCGTTGAAGACGCTATGTTTCGACGTGCCGCCGAAGCTGGTGATCGATGCGCTGCCACCGGCAACGGTGTTCTCGCCTTTTTCCGTGCGGATCAGGTTCTCGACAGCAGCGGTGAATTGGGTGCGTGCTTCCTCGAGCGAGTGATTGATCTGCTTGGCTGCACCTTCGTCAAGCGCGACGCGCTCTTTACCTTCGAAGCTGCTGCGTAAGTTCTGAATATCAAGGGTCATATCAGTCTCGTGCGAGGTAGGGTTATTCCGTAGTTTCAGGTATACACGAGTTTTGTGACGGTTCCGTGACGGTCGGTCACAATTCTTTATGACAATTTGATGACATGGGATGGGGTCGGCGAAGCAAAAGCTTAGGCGCGCTCGGCCAATGCCGCGTCCAGCTGCGCGCGGTCTTGCTCTAGCTGGTGGGCGAACTGGGTGTCACGGGGGGAAATAGCATGTTTTTCACGCGCACCGACGCGGTCGGCCCAGGCCTGGCTGGTCTTGGCGCCATGGTTCAATGCGGTGCGCACGCGGCCTTCTTCTGGCGCTTCGGCCGATTCGAACTCAGCGCCGCCTTCTTGCGTCGCGCGGTGCTCGGCATGATGCGCAGCATGGTGGGCCACTTTCGCGGTTTTCATGGCGGCAGCGGCTTCGTCGTTCACATGGCCATAGTTGGGGTCCACCACATCGGGCAGATCAGGCATGTCGTTCAGCAGCGGGTGGTCGGCCGTGCTTTGATGGGTCTGGGTCGGGTGCGTCACCGTCGTGGTGTGCGTTTGGCTCACGCCACCGTTGTCAATGCCGGTGGGGGCGGTAATGTGGGCGGTGTCGACCAATGTAGTGGTCGGTGTCGCCAAGATGGATTTAATGGCCATGGGCGCGCCGAAAGCCACGGTCGCACCGGCAGCGATGGCACCGGTAGCCGTGTTCACGGCACCCACCGTAGCGGCGGAAGCAGCGCTTGCAGCGGCACCGGCCGAAGAAGCCGCGCCACCAAGGCCCACAGCATTAAGGATGTTGCCGCCGAGCGTGAAAACGAAATCATCCAGGAAGTTGAGCCCCTGCATTAAATAGCCGCCGGCGGTGCTAAGGACCGGTGAGGCCGCTTCGATAGCGCCGGTGAGCAGGCCGCCCGGGCCGATTACACCAAGGCTGGTAAGTGCAGCGGGAACGACCGAAAAGGCCACAACACCAACAAGCACAACGCCTGCAACGAGTGCAGCGCCTTTAACGATGCCGCCCCAGTTGATCTCGCGGTGGGTATCAACAACAACGCCGCCAGCGCGCGGGGCGCTATGGATGGGGGTGCGGGTTGTGGTGGTAGTATGAGTGGTGGTGGGGCGCGAAGGCGCGCGGAAATCGGGGCGCGGGGGCACATTGCCGCCACCACCATTCACGTTGATGGTCGTGTCAGCCGAATCCGATACAGCGCTAGCGCGCAGTGTGTGTCGGTCAGCAATGGTAAGCGGTTTGAACATAGCCCTGCTACAAGGTTTCTCACCATGCAGTATAGCAAAGCCAGCCGTCTAGATTATGACAGTTGTATGAATGTTAGGCTTAATTCAGCTGCGAATAAGCCAATTGGTCGAGGCGATGCACGCGCTCGTAAAGCTGGCGAGAGCGGTCCGACAGGTAGCCCAGATAATGCGGCATATCGTTCAGCGCCGTATCGGCCAGGCAGATATCCTCGCCGTCGAGACGGTAGTCGACCGCCGCTTTCTCTTCTTCGATGCGACCGGCATGGATGGCACGGCGCACCATGATCCACGCCATCACCGAAGTCAGGCGCATGGTCACGCGGGTCATTTCGGTGGCGTAAACGGGGCGTTCGCGCGGGGTGAGGGAGGCTTGCTCGTCGGCGCCGCGTGATTGGAAATAATGATGTGCGTCGAATAACAGCGCCAGCGTCTCGTTGAAGACCCCCGGTAAAAAGAGCAACTGATTATCCGCACTGCTTGCTTGAGCCACCGGCCGCATGATCCATCCCCTGTGCATTATTTTTTTAGTTTTTTATTCTTGGGTTCAGGATAGCCTGCCAGCGGTAAACATTTAGTTAAGAACTCAAGGAAAAGGGCTGGTTAAGTGGCTGTTGCGGCATCAGTAAAAGCGCATGCTTTGTCGCCGGTTTCCTCGCAATGGATCTCGGCCAACGCAGGCTCCGGAAAAACCACGGTTTTAACCCGCCATGTGGTCAAATTGCTGTTGCTGGGCGTGCCGCCCGAGCGCATTTGCTGCATTACTTATACGAAGGCCGCCGCCGGCGAAATGCGCAGCCGAGTGCTCAAGTCACTGCGTGAACTACTGTTGCTGCCTGATGAGCAGGCCATGGCGCTCATCAACGACCCTACGAAGTACAATTTGCGCTGCACGCCCGACATGCTGGCCCGTGCCCGACTGCTGTTCGGGGCGGTGCTGGATAGCCCGGCGGGCGGCATCCAACTCACCACCATCCACGGATTCTGCCAGCAGTTGCTGCGCGCCTTTCCGCGCGAGGCGGGGGTGCCGCCGCACTTCACCGTGCTCGATGAAGCGCAGGCCGCCCAGCTGCAACGGCAGGTGAAACACCGCCTGCTGGCCGCTGAACGGGTGACGCCCGAGCTTTCCGTCGCCATTGCCCTGCTGGCCGAGCGCAGCAGCGAATCGGGATTCGATACGCTCATCAAGAAGCTGCTCGAGGTCGAGCTGGGGGGCACGCAGGCCACGCAACAAATTGTCATGCTCTATGAGGCGCTGGGCGTGGAGCAGGGGGCGAGCGAAGCCACTATGGCCGCCACCGCGCTCGATTGCCTGAGCGAGAACCAGAAGCAAACCTTCCGCGCGGCACTGCCGGGATTGATGGCCGATAAGACCGCCTACAAACGCACCATGGGCGAGGGTGTGGCTGCGTGGCTTGAAGGCCCCAGCGACATCGACCAATGGCTGCAGGTGTGGCTGACGAAAGATTTCACCCCGCGTTCACACATCGTGAAAGCCGATTTTGGCGGGCTGAATGATGCGGTGGCGCATTGCATCGCCACCGCTGAGCGTTTCGTGGCGCAACGTGCCGCGCTGGCGCTAGCCGAAGAAAGCGCCGCTGCCCTCGTGTTGGCGGCGGAGCTGCAAAAGCTCTACGAAAAAGCCAAGGCCGAGCGCGGCGTGCTCGATTATGACGACCTTATTCTTCGCACCCGTGAATTGCTGACTTTGCGCGACATGGTCGGCTGGGTGATGAGCAAGCTCGACCACCGCATCGACCATTTGCTGGTCGATGAGGCGCAGGATACCAGCGCCGAGCAATGGCACATCGCGCATGCGCTGATCGACGAACTGAAAGAAGCGCAAGGCAGCGCCGGTGTGCCGCGCAGTCTGTTCGTGGTGGGCGACGAGAAACAATCCATCTTCAGCTTCCAGGGTGCCGCGCCGGAACTCTATGCGCGCCAGCGTGAGCCGTTCACCGCGATGCTTGCCCACACCGATGCACCGATGGTGACGCTGGAATTGCTGAAATCCTACCGCTCGGCCCCCGCTATTTTGCGGGCGGTGGATGCGGTGGCAGCGCAGCCTGAAGTGGCGGCGGCGCTTGGGCGCAAAGACGGCGACGATGCGATTGCGCATCTGGTGCATCACGAGAACAAAGTGGGTCGCGTGGTGCTGCACCCGCTCGTGCCCTATGTCGAAAAGGCGAAAACGGCAGGCTGGGTGATCCCGCAGGAATACAGCATCACCCAAAGCACCGCACAAAAACTGGCCGATACCGTGGCCGACGCAGTGGCAAGCTTCATCGCGCGCAAAGAATACAATGCGGGCGATATCCTCATTCTCGTGCGCAGTCGTGGCAGTTTGATGCAACCGCTGATCCGTGCGCTTCAGCGCCGGGCGGTGCCGGTAGCGGGGCTCGACCGTTTGGTGCTCTCGAAACATCTCGCCGTGAAAGACCTGCTTGCACTGGCGCGTTGGTGCGCAAGTACGCAGGATGACCTGGCGCTGGCGCAAGTACTGCGCTCGCCGCTGCTGGGGTGGAGCGATGAGCAACTGCGTGCCATCGCGGTGAATCGCGGCAGGCTGAGCCTGTGGAGCCGTTTGGATGGCACACTAGAAGCCAAAACACTGGAACGCTGGCGAGTCGCGGCGCAAGGCAGCGCGTATGATTTTCTTACCACCGTGCTTGAAGTTGACGATGCGCGTCGTCGCTTCGTCGCGCGATTCGGTGTCGAAGTGCATGAAATTCTCGATGAGCTGAAAGAGCAATCGATGGCGGTGGGCTTAGCGCCAGGGCTTGCGAATTTCGTCGCGACCATCAGCGGCAGCGAACGCCAAATTAAACGCGAGATGGACACTGGCGACCACCACGACCATGTGCGCGTGATGACGGTGCACGGTGCCAAAGGTCTTGAAGCACCATGTGTGCTGATGATCGACACGGTGGGTATGCCCAGCACGCGTCACGAATTACTGCGCGAAATGCGGGCGGTTAAACAAGCGATCCCGCTGTTGGCGCTTTCGGATGCCGCAAGAGGTGCGACTGCATGGGAAGACGCCGATACACAATTGAAAGCGCGATTGCGCGCCGAATATTACCGCCTGCTTTATGTGGCGATGACCCGTGCGTCGGACGCATTGCATGTCTTTGGCGCAGAATCCGGAAGCGGCGAGGTGAAGCCAGAAAGCTGGTATAAATTAATTGAACGTTCATTAAAAGAATTGGGAGTCAGTGAGCAGGATGGCGCACTGATTTGGCGCGATGCTGGCGATATGGCATCCCCCAGAACTCATGCACAGATTGCCAACTTATCCACGTTGCCTGCATGGCTCGACCTGGCACCGGCTGCACGCACACGAACACCCACCTTATCGCCATCCGGCCTCGGCCATGAAGTGATGGCACCGTTCGGTAAAAGCCGGGGCGATGCGGCGCGCGAACGGGGTGTGCGCCTGCACCGCGTGTTGCAATTCCTCAGCGCGGATACTACGCGCGAAGAGATCGTGGCGTTGGTGACGCATCTGGCGCCCGATTGGTCGCAGGACGAGACCGATCGCGCCGTGCGTGAAGTGTGGGCGTTGTTGGAGGGTGAACGCTGGTTGTGGCAACACGACGCACAGGCCGAAGCGAACATCAGCGGTACGGTCGCGATCAACGGCACGCGCTATCCGGTCTATGGGCAGATCGACCGACTGGTCATTACGCCCGACGAAGTGGTGGTGCTCGATTACAAAACGGGTAACCATGTTCCCGCATCCGCCAGCGAGGTCAGCGAAAGCTATCTGCTGCAGCTGAAAGTCTATCAGGCATTGCTGGAAACACTCTATCCCACGCATCGTGTTCGTCCGGCTATTGTATGGACCGCAAACGCCCAGCTGATGTGGCTCGATGAGGCGGTATCAAGCATCGGTTGGGAGCGTGCAAAACTGCCCCAAATGCCTTGACGGGTGCGGCATGCGTGCTTATCTAACCCTCATAAGAAACGCACTCCATCAAAGCGAGACACATCATGAGCACCAAACACGTATCCGATGACGAATTCGAAGGCGCAATCAACGGCCAAGGCCCCGTACTGGTCGATTTCTGGGCGGAATGGTGTGGCCCGTGCAAGCAGCTGTCGCCAGTGCTCGATGAAATTGCCAAAGAGCTCGAAGGCAAAGTGACCATCGCCAAGGTGAACATCGACCAGAACCCCGAGTCGCCGCAGAAATATGGCGTGCGCGGTATCCCCACGCTCATCCTGTTCAAAGATGGCAAGCCGGTCGGCACCAAAGTGGGCAGCATGCCCAAGGGCCAGCTCGTTGAGTGGCTCAACTCGCTGGTTGCTTAAGCAACTTACAGATTCTCTGAAAAATGAATTCGGCCTCGTGCCCGTCATGGCGGCGGAGATCGAATGCTATGTGCTGTTGCCCGACATGGAAGGCGAAACGCTGGATGCCTTTTGGGGCCCGGTGCAGAACGCGCTGAATGGCGCGGGCGTGAAACTCATCCGCATCGAGAAAGAACGCGGCGACCAGCAATATGAATTGGTCACGCAGATAACGACGCCCGAGCGACTGGGTCAGTGGTTGGCGACCATCAGAGAGACCATTACCACGCATGCGAATGATGCAGGGTTAAGGGTGACGTTCGATGCGAAGGCATTCGAGGACCAGCCAAGCAGCGGACTACATTTGCACCTGCATTTAAGCGATGTCGAAGGCATCAACGCCATGCATAAAACAGAAGATTGGACCAGTGATGTGCTGCGCTGGAGCCTGGGCGGGTTGCTGGCGGACATGCCGCGCGCCCTGCCGATTTTTTCGCCGGGCGAATATTCCAACTATCGCTACGACGATGCCGACCATGTGCCCAAAGTGAATGGCTGGGGCGTGAACAACCGCTATTGCGCGCTGCGCATTCCGAGCAACGAGGATCCGTACGACAAACGCATCGAGCACCGCGTGCCGGGGGCGGATGCAAATGGCGAGGCTGCCATCGTCGCGATGCTGGAGGGTGTGCTGAAAGGTTTGCGCGAACGCATCGAACCGCCGCAACAGGAATATGGCAAACCGACGGTGGGGTTCTTGGCGAGCCTAGCGCACGCAACCGGCGGCGAGGCCGCGCACGAAGTCGGTCACGGCGCTTAAGTCGCCTTTAGCGTCTTCGATTTTCTTCACGAGGGCCGAGCCCACGACGACGCCTTCGGCGGCGTTGAAGCGTTTTACGTCATCGGCCGTTTTGATGCCAAAGCCAACGCACACGGGCAAGTCGGTCGCGGCTTTGATGTGTGTCATGGCGGCGGCGACATCACTTTGTGAAGCGGCGGCAGCGCCGGTGATGCCGGTGACGGAGACATAATAAAGATAGCCGCTCGCGCCTTGCGACAGCTGCTTCAAGCGCGCGGGTACCGAGGTCGGCGCGATGAGGCGCACCAGCGAAATACCGGCTTTGGAAAGCAGCGGTTCAATTTCATCCGCTTCTTCCGGCGGCAGGTCGACGAGGATGATGCCATCGACCCCCGCAGCGGCGGCATCGCGCGCGAAGGCTTCGTAGCCATAAATATAAACCGGGTTGAGATAGCCCATGAGCACCAGCGGCGTGGCAGGGTTGGCGGCGCGGAAGCTTGCGGCCATGGCCAGCACCTTCTTCAGCGTCATCCCTGCTTTGAGCGCGCGAAGACCTGCGGTGGCGATGACGGGGCCATCGGCCATGGGGTCGGAGAACGGAATGCC
>JBEIOT010000203.1:0-3158 GCA_040377415.1 Azospirillum sp.
CCAACGTCGCCTGCGCCCGGCCGAACGGTTTGATGGCGCGGTTGGCGTCGCGTCCCGTCAGGATCTCCAGCGGTGGCAGCAGGCGTTTCACGGGCGTGGGTGCGGCAGCATCTTCCGTAGTGGTGGCACTGCGCTCTTTGCGCTCAAGCCCCACTTCCTGCCGCCAATGACGACGCTCTTCCGGGGTCAGTGTGCGGTCCTTCGCCATGCGTTAGCGCGGCAGCAGCCAGAAAACATCGCCTTTGGTGTTCTGCTTGCCCGCTGCCCATTCCGCGTCGGGGCCGATGCCGAAGAAGATGTCCAAGCGATGCGGGCCGTGCAGTGCGCCGCCCGTATCTTGTGAAACCATCAGGCGATTCAGCGGCTCTTCCTGCTGGGTGAAGAAGTTGGGGTGCGTGGTGGCGATGTAGGTCGGCACACCGTAGCTGGCGCGGTCGTCGTCGATCGCGACCGAGCGCAATGGGGTGAGCGAAATGCCAAGCGCACCCTTTGCCGTCGATTCAGTCTCGTTGAGCGTGAAGAAGATATAACTCGGGTTCTGGTTCATGATGCCGGGCGCTTGTGCCGGGTTCTGCCACAGGTAATCGCGAATGGTCTGCATGCTCACTTCATCCAGCAGCCCTGCGTCTTTCATTGGGCGGCCGATGGCGACATATTGGTGACCGTTCTGCGCAGCGTATTGAATGGTCACGATGCGGCCATCGGGCAGCTTCACTTTGCCCGAGCCCTGGATGTGCACGAAGAACAGCATCACCGGGTCGTTCACATATAACAATACGGGTGCCTGACCATTCAGCGCACCGGCTTCGATCGCAGCGCGGTCGGGCTGTGCGCTACCCTTCACATAATTGCGCGGCACACCGTAGACCGGATAGCGGTAGGTTTCGTCTTTCGTCATTGAGCCATTCAGCAACGGCAGGTAGTAGCCGGTCATGTGGCCGAACGGGTTGCGCTCGGTATGCACTTTATACGGCCAGAAATGATCCTCGAAGAAGCTGCGCGCCGTTGCGTCGTCAAAGCCCATCACGCCCAGTTGCTGGGCAGCGCTGCACGCGCCCATCCAATTGCCGCCATTGCCAACGGCACCTTCGGTCTTGCTGCTATAACCTGCCGCGCGGCGTAAATTCACCGTGCAGGATTCGGCGAATACGCGCAGCGCTTCGCCCTGCTGATCCTGTTGCCAGCCCGGCAGATCGTTGAAGCTTACCTGCGTCAGTTCCGTCTTGTCGGAGAGTTGGACGGGGCCGCCGCAAGCGACCAACAAAACAGCCAAAGCTAAACTATAAAATCTGTGCATGCGCTCCGGCGTACCCTTCCCGCGCAGGCGCGTCAATGATGGTAAATCTGCCACGTGGCATTGTGGCACTGGTTGGGCCAAAAACGCGCAGACCCGCCGAAAAAGCCATTTGTGGGATGAGTGTGGCCGATTTTCTTGCTATATTTTCTGCATGAGCACCGCACCCCAATCCGACATCCTGAGCGCCGAGATGACCAAGAAAATGGTCATCGAGTACCTCGCCAACAACCCCGATTTCCTCGCCCAGCACCCCGACCTGTTCGAAGTGCTGACCCCGCCCGAGCAAAAGCACGGCCGCGGCGTGATCGACTTCCAGTATTACGCGATCGATAATCTGCGTCGCGGCATGCGCCGCATGAAGGACCGTTTCAACGGCCTGGTCAGCAGCGCCCGCGAGAATATGTCGGTGCAGCAGCAGGTGCAACGCGCGGTCATCTCCACCGTCGGCGCCCGTAACCTCGAGGAACTGCTCGAAGTGCTCACCACCGATCTCATGACCTGGTTCGATGTCGATATCGTGCGCTTGGCGATGGAATCGGACATGGCCGGTATCTACGACACGTATTACAACGAAGAAAATTACAGCGGCATTTGCTTCGTGCCCAACGGCACGGCCAACGCCAGCCTACTCGGCGACGAAGTGCGCCTCATCTCCGATACACAAGCCGAGCCGCCCATCGGCTTTGAGATGCTGTTCGCGGATTGCTCCAGCTTGGTTCGCTCATGCGCTCTCGTGCGTTTGGAGCTGCCGAAAATCAAGCGCCCGGCCATTCTGTGCTTCGGCGTGCGCCATGCCGATCGCTTCCATCCGCATCAGGGTGGCGAGATGCTTGGGTTCCTTGGCGAGGTGATGAGCATCGTGCTTGATCGCTGCCTCACCGAGAGCGACTTTACGGCTTAGGCAATCGCCGCGCCTTGCTGTTTCTCGTTCATGAATGCCGCCACCGTATCTTTCAACAACGTGGCTGCTGCTTCACAGCCGGCAGCTTCACTTTTCACCCATGAACGCGAAGCGCGCAGGCTGGGAATGTAGCCTTCGTCGATGTTCTTGGTCAGATCGCCTAGCGTTACGATGCTCCCATCGAGCAAGAATTCGCCAAGCTCTTTCTTGATTTCGTAAAAATTGAGGTTTGGGAATTGCTCTCCCAACGCGTCGATATTGTTAGTGATCGCATCAAGACCTTTCACTACCGCTTCAAAAGTCAGCTTCGGCGATACCGCTGGTTGGGTCATCTGTTCCACCCATGTCGGCCCGCCGAGCTTGCCGCTAATTGGGCCAAACTCGTCGTACTGTAATTCTTTGCTCATTGCCTGCTCCTATAAATTTTCGAACACGCTACCATTCATTCCCATCCACGAATGTGAATATTTAATGACAGCGGTCAAGCCATTGCGATTTCATGTCTATCGTGGCATAGCTGGGGCATGAGCAACCCCGCCCCCATCGCCCGCGACGTCCAGCTGCAGATCCAGAGCTGGGCCGCCAAGCTTGCGGGTGTGCAGCGTGCCAGCAACCACTCCATCAACGCCTACCTGCGCGATGTGAGCACGTTCCTCGCCTTCCTGTTCCGCCATCAGGGCACCACGGTCACGCTGGCATTGCTCAATGCCATCGAAGAGCGTGATGTGCGCGCATGGCTGGCATGGCGGCGCAGCGAAGGCCTTGCGCAAAGCAGCAATGCGCGGGCGCTCAGCGCCGTCAAAACTTTCTTCCGTTATTTGAACAGCGATGGCGGGCTTACCAATCTCACCGTGCTGCAGGTCAGCGGGCCCAAATCCGCCAAAGGCCTGCCCAAATCACCCAACGAAGAACAGGCTGACAGCACACTGGAAGCGTTGGGCGATGCCGCCGATCGTGCCG
>JBEIOT010000116.1:0-6358 GCA_040377415.1 Azospirillum sp.
ACCATCAGACTAAGTGGTGGCGCGAGGGCAGCGCTGGATCATCTCAGCGGCGGCAAGCCAGTGAACGTCCACGTTACGCTGGTCGATGAATATCCCATCGCGCAGGCCTTCGTAGTGCTGGAAGTTATCAGCTAGAATGTGATTTTTATCGAAGCGGCACTGCGTTCGTGCGCGCCGTGATAGACAGCTTCGATGTTATTACCATCCGGATCGACAAGGAACGCGGCATAATAGCCGGGATGGTATTGGCTGCGTAACCCGGGCGCTCCGTTATCGGTGCCGCCATTTGCCAAGCCTGCTTTGTAGAACGCCTGCACCATCGCTTCATCAGCTGCCTGGAACGCCAGATGCGTTGGGCCAGTAAGCTTGTGCTGCGATGCCGGACTATCGGCCGAAGAAATAACTAGTTCATCGGTCCAGAAAAACCCGGGGCCTTCGCCACCGACGGGAATACCGAGTGCTTTGAAAATGGCTTCATAGAATTGACGGCTCGCCGCGAGGTCACGCACCACCAGCTGCACATGGTCGATCAAACGGCCGCGATGCAATTCATTGACTTCCATAACGTCTCCTACTGCATCACCGGCGGCGATGCGTAGAACATGGGGCCGCTGATGATGTCCTTGGGTAAAATGCCGCGAGCATCCACTTCGCCCGCCTTCAGGAACACGAACGCTTTGATAGGTTCCTTCGAATAAATTTCCTGTGTTAATTCGGCTAAAACAACATCGGGGTAAATTTGCATAATGGTGCCGTCCTCGGCCACATAAAGCGCATCGACCGCCGTGAACACCTGCATGCGCGGCAGCGATGCAAGGCTTGGCGCGTTGAAGGCAATGACGACGCCCGTGCTGTCGGTCAGCGTGTTCAGCGTGTGGATGTATTCCAGCTTCATGGCGTCTTCGGCACGCACTTCGGTGTTGTAGCTAATGGGAATACGCGGTGGCGCACTGGTGTCACCCGGCTTGATAGGGACGATAGCGACCGGATCGATGCGGATATCAGCACGCTCGAAAACGAGGGGCTGAGCGAACGCAGGCGCTGCTAGCAGCAGCAATGCCGCAAGCAGGCTACTGAACCTTAGTGGTGGGCGGCAGGTCATAACGCACATGGTCTCCCTTGCCGATAGATTCGGCGGAAGCGCGGCCACCGTCAAGCTCGATGACGGCAACCACCTCGCGGCCAGACCCACGCTCGGATTTCGTATAAGGCGGCACGTTGGCTTCAATGTGCACGATAGCATTCTTCTCATCGATGAACAGCATATCGAGGGGGATGCGCGTGTCCTTCATCCAGAACGTGTAATCATGCGGGGTGGGGAACAGGAATAACATGCCATCCAGCGGCGCCAAGCTATCTCGATCCATAAGACCTTTGACGCGTGTTTCAGGTGTGGCGGCCAACTCTAGTCGCAGCGGCACTTCGCCTTTTTTGGTGAAGATGGTGGCATCCACCACCTCGGCCATGGCGGAGGTGGCACAAAGCGCCACCACAAGGGCGGCCAGCAAGTTCCAACGTTTCATGTTCTAGATCCTTGTCAGTGCGTGGGTCAGATCGGCCTTCAGATCGGCAATCGACTCCAGCCCCACCGATAAACGCACGACCCCATCCGTAATGCCGATGGCGGCGCGCGCCTCGGTGGTCATGTTGCTGTGCGTGGTGGTGGCCGGGTGCGTTGCCAGGCTCTTCGCATCGCCAAGGTTATTCGAAATGCTTATGATTCGCAAGCCGTTCAGGAAGCGAAAGGCCGCAGCTTTTCCGCCTTTTAATTCAATGGCCATCAGCGCGCCGGGCTCGCTCATTTGCTTTTTTGCCAATTCGTGTTGTGCAAAACTCTTGAGGCCGGGGTAGTGGACCTTGGCCACGTTCGGGTGCGCTTCCAGCATCTCAGCGACCTGCTTGGCGTTGCTGACATGGCGCTCCATACGGATACCGAGGGTCTCCAGACCCTTCAGCACCACCCACGCATTGAACGGGCTGAGCGCCGGGCCGGTGTGGCGATGGAAGGGCAATACTTTTTCTTCGAGCAGTTGCTTGCCGCCAAGGATGGCGCCGCCGAGCGTGCGACCCTGGCCATCGAAATATTTGGTGGTGGAATAGATGACCATGTCCGCCCCAAGCTCAAGCGGGCGCTGGTAGAGCGGCGTGGCGAAAACGTTGTCGACGATGACGAGGGCATTGCCCTTGTGCTTACACACATGGGCGATGTCGGTGAGCTGCAGCGTCGGGTTCGCGGGTGATTCGATGAATACGGCGGTCGTGGGTTTGCTGAGCGCTTTTTCCCATGCCGCCTTGTCGCCGCCTTTGACGAGTTCGTAACTGATGCCAAAGCGCGGCAAAATTTCGGTGATGATGTAATGGCACGAGCCGAACAGCACTTCGTTGGCAACAACGCGATCACCGGTCTTGAGCACGCTCATCAGCGCGGCGTAGACAGCGGCCATGCCGCTGGCGACCACGATGGCGCGCTCGGCATGCTCGAGCACCGCGAGGCGCTCTTCCAACATAACCAGAGTGGGGTTGCTGTAGCGCGAGTACACATAGCCCGGCTCTTCGCCGTTGAAGCGCTTTTCAGCGGTCTCGGCGGCGTCGTAGCAGAAGCCGGAATTGAGGAATAATGCTTCGGAAACCTCGCCAAAATGCGAGCGTTGGATGCCCCCATGGACCAGTTGGGTCTCAAGGCCGGGGCCGATACACTCGGATTCTTGCGGTTTTTTGCTCATGTGCTACGTAAAGCGCCTAATTTTTGAATAGGCAAGTGCCATGCATGGCCAAAACCCAAAACGCCCCCCGGAAACAGGCGACGGCAGCACGCTGCAGATCGTGGAGATTTTCCCCACGCTGCAAGGCGAGGGGCCCTTCACCGGCCACCCCGCTGTGTTCGTGCGCCTTGGCGGCTGCAACCTTGCCTGTAGTTTCTGCGATACCGAGTTCGAGAGCTTCCAACCCATCGCACTGAACGACCTGCTAAGCCGCATCGAGCAAACCAGCATCGAAGAGCGAAAACGCGTGCGCGATCTTGTGGTCATCACTGGCGGCGAACCACTGCGCCAGAATATTGCACCGTTGTGCGAAGCGCTGTTGGCGAACGGGATGCGCGTACAAATTGAAACCAACGGCACGTTGTGGCGTGAGCTACCGGAAGAGGTGAATGTGGTCTGCTCACCCAAAGCGCCCTACCATACGCTTCGCCCCGATCTGCTGGCGCGCACCGATGCGCTGAAATTTATCATCAGCGCCGATGATGCGGACTATGGCGATGTGGCCGATGTAGGGCAGGCGCAGTTCAACATTCCCGTGTACGTGCAGCCGATGGATGTGGCCGACGCCACGCGCAATGCCGCAAATATCAAGCGTGCGTCATCACTAGCACAGCAACATGGTTATCGCTTGTCGCTGCAAACCCATAAGATACTCGGTATAGCATGAGCAAAAAGGCCGTACTTCTTCTTTCCGGCGGATTAGATTCCGCCACTACCCTCGCCATGGCAAAAGAGCAGGGGTTCGAGGTGTATGCGCTGAGTTTCCGCTACGGCCAGCGCCATGCCGAGGAGCTGCATGCCGCCGCGCGCGTAGCTAAACAGCTGGGCGTGAAGGAACACAAGATCGCGGATATCGATCTGCGCCTGTTCGGCGGCTCGGCGCTGACGGCGGATATCGACGTGCCCAAGGACCGCAGCGACCATGATATCGGCCATGGCGTGCCGATCACCTATGTTCCGGCGCGCAATACCATCTTCCTGTCATTCGCACTGGCTTGGGCCGAAGTGCTGAAGGCCTACGATATTTTCATCGGCGTGAATGCGCTGGATTATTCGGGCTACCCCGATTGCCGCCCCGATTTTATCGAGGCATTTGAACGCACAGCCAATCTGGCGACGGCCTATGCAATTGAAGATAATCGTAAAATCACCATCCACACGCCCATCATCCAAATGACGAAGGGCGAGATCATTCGCCAAGGATTACGCCTCGGCCTTCATTATTCTGACACATTATCCTGCTATGACCCGATGAACGGCAAGCCCTGTGGCCATTGCGACAGCTGCATTCTGCGCAACAAAGGCTTTGCTGAGAACAACATGACGGATCCATCCTTGTAGATGTCCGTCGCGAGACGGAGAACTAGAGGACATGAAGCTTAACTTGCACCGGACGCCGGAAAACCTCGTGCAGCAACAGTATCCCGATCTGCTGCATAAACTCATGAGCGATAACGATGGCATGCAGGCATTGGCGCGCCACAAAATGTATCTTGAGAAGCCGCTTCTTGGGAGCCACTTCAAGCAAGCCGACCATATTGAGAACATTGCCGCCGAGATGGCGACAGCCTGTGCGGGTGCCGAGCTGGTCGGGCATGTGCTGGCCAACGAGCGCAGCCATGGCCATCAGCGCTACAGCAAGGTATTGACTGACACGCTGGCCCAAGCATGGGGGCGTGTGCAGCGTGTGTTGGATATGGATGAAATGCGCCTCATCATGCAGCGGCAGGGCCATGACCTAAAATACGATATTCGCGTACACACGAACAACGAGCGTCTTCACCAGAACTACCATGCGCTCACCGAACTGTGCGAAAAGCCGCTAAAAATGCGCATGGAAGTGAAACAGACCAATACCCTCATTGAACGCTGTATCAAATTACTGAGCGCAGAACTGCAAGCCGAGCCAGCCGCCGAGAGCGCTGAGGGACAGTATTGCGCCAATGAGCTTGGACCTGAGCTGATGGCGCGACTAGATAACGTGCGCAATAACTTGCTGGTAGTGGACCGCGAGCTGCGCGGCATCAACAAGCCTGCAGTGCTGCACGGCAAAGCCGAAGTGCCCGAACCCGTGATCGATGTATCGGTACGCGACCAGGAGATCAGCGCAGGCCGCGTTGCCGACCTGTCAGCATTCCGCGCACAAAAAGCCAAGTAATTGACGACGGCCGCGCCGACCGCTACACCCACGCCCATGACCAAAGAACTCTCCCAGCTCGGCCAGAACACGCCGCTTCCCGCATCGCCCGAAGAAGCGGTGCTTGAGCGCGTGTCCAACCCACACGCCAACGTCGATTACCTCATTCGCTTCACGGCGCCGGAGTTCACGTCACTTTGCCCCGTGACCGGCCAGCCGGATTTCGCGCATTTCGTCATTGATTATGTGCCGCGCCAGTGGATGGTCGAGAGCAAATCGCTGAAGCTCTACCTGCACAGCTTCCGTAACCACGGCGCCTTCCATGAGGATTGCACGGTGAGCATCGCCAAAAAACTGGTGGAGCTGCTGGACCCGTCATGGCTGCGCATCGGCGGCTACTGGTATCCGCGCGGTGGCATGCCCATCGATATTTTCTATCAGACCGGTCCGGCACCCAAAGACCTCTGGCTGCCCGAGCAAGGTGTGCCCACCTACAAAGGCCGCGGCTAAGCGCGGCGGGCATTCATCGCGGCCAGGTCGAGGAAAGTAAATCGCTCGCGCGTCATATAAGCGTAGGCCTGCGCGGATAGATAACGCTCTTCCATGAGCCCCAGGCCTTGCGCCGTCGTGGTAAGCCCAGCTTCTTTGAACGCGCGCTCGATGCCGTTGGCGGGCACGATCATGCCCAATAATTCTGCTTTAATATCCGGCCAATGCTGCTGGAACTGCGCTTCGCGTGCGACGAGGTCGGCTTCTGGCAGCACTTTTTTGGCGTAGCGCGGCGCGAGCTCGCTGGCCGCTTGTTTGCCGAACAGGCGCGCGAAATGGGCTTCTTCGCGCGGATGGTGGCGAAGTGTCGGCTGGCCAAGCAGCATCTTGTGCTGCAGATGGGCCATCGTCGTCGTGGTCACGGCGATCATTTCGCCATGCAGCGCCTCGCGCAGTTCCTTGCCGTACATCATCTCGAGCGTATGCGCGATCATGTGCTCGCCTTGGCTTGCCACAACGCTCGATTGTGTGAAGGTCATGGCATCGCCCGCATCGAGCAGCGCATGCATGAGATGGCGCATATATTCCATCGACCCATCGCGCAGCAGCGCCATGTTCTGGATGAGCCATGTTTCGTGCACACGCAATTGGTCGAATATCTCGCGCTCGAACGGAGTGCCAAGCACGACATGGCTGATATAACGGTCTGCCGCTACGGTACTACGGCAGAGTGTATCGCCCACACCAGCACGCGCAAGGCGGCGAGGCGCGGCGGCAATGACCTGAAGGTCGGCAACAACGGCGTAAGGCTGGCGGCACACGTAAGAATGCTTCACGTGACCATCCAGCAAGCTGGCGGTGGCCGAGCTGTAGCCGTTCATCGAAGCGGCGGTGGCCACACACATAAATAGGACTGACCGAATTGGTAGGCCGCATATTTGGTGATGTCGTTGATGGTGCCGCTGCCCAC
>JBEIOT010000221.1:0-2716 GCA_040377415.1 Azospirillum sp.
GGGATGGCTAATCCCTTCAACGCGCGAAGCGCGCACTTAATACGTAAAATACATTTCCTCGACGAGTTGTGTCATCGGCTTCTTGTAAGTGAGTTGCTGGGTCTGCGCGCCGGTCTCCATCACCACAATGGCAACAAGCAGGCACGCGGCAACGGCAAAGCCACCTTTCCAGCTCATCGCTGCTTCCGGCATCGCCAGCGCATCTTTCACGCGGGCGAAGAACGGGCGGTGCTGTTTGTGCGACAGCGCGTGGCGGCCGATGCGCTCGGCAAGGCCGGCGGGCATCTCCTCGATCGCCCATTGGTCGCGCAGCGCGCGGATCTCACTGTTATGCAGCATAAAGTTTTCCCCCTTCCTCACTCAGTAACCCGCGCAGGCTTTTACGTGCCCGCACGAGCAGCCCCTCAAGGGCCTTGATGTTAATTCCCATGACCTTCGCCGCTTCCGGGTTGGTCATTTCTTCAAAGTAGCACAGGCTCACTGCCGCACGTTGCTGGGCCGTCAGGCTCTCCAGCGCATCATGCAGCGCCTCGTGCTGGTCTTGCACTTGCAGTCGATCCTCGATGCTGGCGACATCGTCGGCCTGCATCGCCATCACGGTCTCATCACTCGTCGTCGGCAGCTTTTTCTTGCGTGCCATGTCGAGCGCGGCATTGACCACGATGCGGTAAAGCCACGTGGTGAATTTCGCTTTGCCTTCTTTCCAGTCGGCCGCATGCACCCACACTTTGGTGAATGCATCTTGTGCTGCTTCCTCGGCATCGGCCTGGTTGTTCAACACGCGACGGGCAATGGAATACGCGCGCGGCAAATGCGCACGTACCAGCCAATTGAAGGCAGCGGAATCGCCCTTAGCGACCCGCGCCATCAATTGTTCGGAACTTAAGGTATGGAATGTTTCCATGCTCAAAAGATGATCCTGCCTTCAATGCTACTGGGTCTTACCGGCAGCTTCTTGTTTGGCTTTCCACTCAGCCTTTTTGGCTTTCCATTTTTCCATGCGTTTCTCATGGAAGGCCTTTGCTTCTTCTTTGCTGATGAAGCCGTCTTTGTTGGTATCGGATTCATTGAACATGGCGTCGCCTTTGGCGTTCCACTCTTCTTTGGAAACTTTGCCATCTTTATTGGCGTCGACTTTTTCCATGAAATGTTCCGGACCACGCGGGCCCTTGTGTTTTCCGCCTTCATGGCCTTCAGCCAGAACGGGCGAGGCGAATAAGCAAAGCGCCAGTGCGGCGAGTACAGGTTTCTTCATATTGGTTCTCCTTGGTTGAACCGCGGCCAGTATGCCCCGGTGACGCCATTAATACGCGAGGCGCATCATACACCCTGCGCCGCAAAAGCGATTATTTTTTAACCAACGGAAGAATCAGCGAAATTTCGCAGGCATGGGTGCTAATGGGCAGCACCGCCAGTACCCCGCCCGCGCGCGCCAGCATCAGCCCCGCCAGCTGCGCATTGGCATGGGCGCGAATGGTCTCGGCAAACATGTGGGGCGTGGTGTGCTGCATCTGGCGCAGCAAATGGGCGTGGCGTTCTTCCGGGCTCAGCTGGCCGGGCTCCATCTCGCTGATGCCGATGGAGATGATTGCATGCCCGTCATTGCTGGCCAGGCAACGCAAGCGCAACGTGCTTTCCGCCGCCGCGTAGCGGATCGTGCCCAGCAGCATCATCCACACCGCATGGCTCAGCAGGCGAATGTCGGTGGCGGCCACCACACCGTTCTCCACCCCGGCGGTGGAAAGCTTCATCACGCGCCGCTCCAGCGACGGCGCCAGTGCAATGACCGTCTGTTGCAGCAAGGTTTCCAGCGGCACCGCGGTCAGCTCGTATTGTTGCTGGCGCAGCAGCTCCAGCGACTGCGCGATGAGCTTCAGGTTAAAGCCCGATTCGCACACATCATCGAAGTCGTAGCGCAATTGCGCCTCGTTCTGGTGACTGCGGATATGTTCATCAAGGTAATTGGCGTAGGCCAGGACGGAGCGGTACTGCTCGATCAGCTCGCGGCTGGCGCTGGTGGCCGTCACCTCATGCTGCATGGCGATCTGCGCCATCATCTGCCGCGATTCCTCGAGCTCATGCTGCAACGCGCGGTTACGGATATACGCTTCCTGCGCAGCGGCCGCGAAGCGGGCAATGCCACTGGTCAGTTCGCGCATGCTCACCAGCGCGGGCAGCTGTGCCGCGTCGCGCTCTTCACTCAGTTGCAGGCTGGCATGGCGCACGATGGCGCGCATCTGCCGCCATGGCTGAAGCACTTGGCGGCGAAGCAGCAGAAGCAGCGCCACCGCCAATAGGTTGCAGGCGATAACGATAAGTGTCAGCTTCAGGTTGTAGGATTGATAGCTGAAAGCCTCATTGAAAAGTGTCGCGTCGGGCGCAATGAACCCCAGTGCGCGCAGGTTAACCCACGCCATTAAGTTGAGTAGGCCGACCGTGGTAAAAGCAATGGCAACATCCGTCGCGGGCGTGGCCATCGCATGAAATGCGGGACGCCGTAACCAAGGTGGCAGAAGTGGGTGCTTATGCATCTTCACTACCTAAAGTTGTTATCCTACAAAGCTTAAGAAAGAATTAATTTTAGGCAAAAGCAGGGCATATCGGCGGCTGGTGCAAACATGCCAAGCCACACGAATAAACTGCCCTAAACCCATGCTATTTCTGTGTTTTGATTTTGCTGTTCTACCGCGGCCGCTATGGTATAGCCGCACCATGA
>JBEIOT010000207.1:0-3065 GCA_040377415.1 Azospirillum sp.
CTGATGTCATCAAACAGTCATATACCTGCGCTATAAAGAATCCAGCAGGAACGAGGGACCCATGACCGACAAAAAGCCAAAACCGCAGAACGCTTCGGCACAAAAAGACGAAAAACCCTCGGTCGAGGTACTCATCCTACCGGTCGAATTCGACCTGAAGATGTTCGAAGAAAAGCCCGAGATGAACCGTGGCCAACATCGTCGCGCCAAGGACCGCGTACGCTCCGAGCTGGATTACAACGACAAGGACAATAACGGCAGGCTCGATGCCGCTGAACTGAGCGCGATTACAGGCGCGTCTGACGAAGCAGAAAAATTTATTGGTGTCGTCAGGAACGCCCTGCTGCAAGAGAATCTAGTTGCCACCGAAATCAATAAAACGCTGATCGCTGTCACGCCGTTCAGTGTGCAGCCCACACCCTTTAGATACGTGCTTCCACCGACCACTGCCAGCTTCGACGATCAGGTTGTCATCAACCGCGAAGACTTGAAGACCGGCATTGCCCAGCAAATGGGTTTAAAGCCTGAAGAAGTAGAAAAGATCATCCGCAAAGTGCTGCCCAATGGCGTGGAAGATTACAAACTCTCCACCGCCTGCCACGATAATCCCGAGCTTTTGTGCGCCCCCATCACACCGGGCAAGATCCAAATTAGCCTGACGCCGCCTGAGCGCACCTAACGCTTGATGGCAGCTACCGCGAGCGCATCAACGCGTTCGTTGTTGGCATCGCCGCTATGGCCCCGGACCCATTTCCACTCGATGCTATGCGGCGCGGCAGCGTCGATCAGCTCCATCCATAGGTCTACGTTCTTCACGGGCTTTTTCTCGGCATTTTTCCAGCCGCGCGCTTGCCAGCCTTTCACCCATTCTGTCATCCCCTTCAGCACATACTGGCTGTCGGTCACGATGCGCACTTTGCACGGCTCTTTCAGGGTTCTCAGGGCTTTCAGCACGCCCATCATTTCCATACGATTGTTGGTGGTGTCAGGCTCACCGCCCGAAAGTTCCATTTCTTTGTTGCCATAAATAAGTAGCGCGCCCCAGCCGCCCGGACCCGGGTTGCCGCTGCACGCGCCATCGGTGTAAATGATCACTTCTTTCATGCCAGCTTCACAGTATTCATCTGGTGGAATTTCAACTTCGCTACATATTCCAGCGGGTCTTTCGGCGTCACCAGCGCACTGTTTTCGTGGTGCAGCAGGTCATGCGCGCGAGTGAGCAGGAAACGCAGTGCCGCGCCGCGCAGCAAAATGGGGAAGGCCTGTTTCTCCGCATCGTTCAACGGGCGATGTTTCTGATAGTGCGTTACCAACTGCTTGGCTTTGGTGAGGTTGCACTCACGCCCGTCGAAACACCAGCTGTTGAGCGTAATGGCAAGGTCATAGGCATAGGCCTCGCTGCAGGCGAAATAGAAATCGATGACGCCGCTCACTTCATCGTCGAGGAAGAAGACGTTGTCTGGGAACAGGTCGGCATGCACCACGCCGCCGGGCAAGTTCTGGGGCCAGTTCGCCTCTAAAAATTCCAGTTCTTGCTGCACCAATTGCTGCAGCCCATGCTGCACTTCATCCAGCCGTGGCGCGATCTTCGCCGCCAGCGTTTTCCACCCCGCTAGCGATAGTGAATTCTCGCGTGTGCTGGCAAAGTCAGCCGCTGCAACATGAAGTTTTGCGCACACAGCACCCACCCCGCCGCAATGCTCGGGGCGCAGCACCGAACGGCTCTTGCCGGTGATGAAACTCACAATGGCCGCTTTCTTGCCCACGACCTCAGAAATGAATCCGCCATCCTTGCGCGCGATCGGCTGCGGGCACGTGATGCCATGCGTTGCTAAATGCTGCATCAATCCCAAGAAGAACGGCAGTTCCTCTTCTTTCACACGCTTTTCATACAAGGTGAGAATGTATTTTTGTTCCACCCCATCCACGCCATGCGTGCCGATGAGGTAATTCGAATTCTCGACGCCCTGCGCAATGCCCAGCGCATAATCGAGCGTACCGATGCCATATTGCGTCGCTAGCAGCTCGGCGATCTGTTCGTTGGAAAGTTACGTATAAACGGCCATGCATGCGTTGTAACGATCACGCGCCGACCTGTCACGGCGCGGCCGAAAAAAACTGGGGAAGGCGCGATATTTCTTTTGCGCGCAATGGTGCGAAGGTCTAATCTTGCCACACTTTGGCGGCATGTCCGCCCAATAAACGCCGACGCCACGTTACCCAAGGAGATGCCTGATGTTTCGCCGTAAGGAAGACGGTTCCGATTCGATCGATACCACAACCGACACCGACGCCCCCATTTCGTTCGGCGGCACCAGCGGCACTCCCGCATCAACCGCCAGCACCCCTACCACCCCAGCAGCGAGCAGCCCCATGAACGCAACGACCCCGGCTACCCCGACCGCGACCGCTCCGGCCGCGCAACCCGCCCCCGCATTCCGCCCTGCCGCTCCGGCTGCTGCCATTGCCGCGGCTAACCGCACCGCACCGGCTGCCGCACCGCTGACCGCAGCAACGCCTGCCGCTCCGCAAGCTGTAGCAAGCACCCCGGCACCCGCACCGGCCGAGCGCATGCCGGCTGCCCCGCTGGCCCGCCCGCAAAGCAAGCGCGTGCTGACCGTTGGCCCCGAAATTCAAATGAAAGGTGAAGTCACGAGCTGCGATCGCGTCATCATCGAAGGCACCGTCGACGCCACCATGCGCGACGTGCACACGGTAGAACTCGCGGAAAGCGGCTCGCTGAAAGGCACCGCCGAAGTTGAGGACGCCGAGATCAGCGGCAGCTTCGAGGGTGACCTCGTGGTGCGTGGCCGCCTCACCGTTTACAGCTCGGGCCGCGTGCGCGGTAACGTGACCTACGGCGAGATCGAGATCCAACGCGGTGGCCAGATCAGCGGCAACATCCGCAACGTGGCCGAAGCGAAACAGGGCGCAGCCCCCGCTTCCTCCATGAAGCCAAAAGCGGCGTAAGCCGATAGGAGCGTCACTCCTGAAACCAGCCGCCCGCGGAATAACCACGGGCGGCTTTTTTCATGGAACTGTCACACTATTCGCAGCAAAATCAG
>JBEIOT010000023.1:0-12953 GCA_040377415.1 Azospirillum sp.
CGGTAGAGCTCGGTAGCGGTGCCATGTCATTCGCCAAAGGTACGGCGTCGATGGGCAGCTCCATCTTCTCGGGTCCGGGTGGCCCTGAAATTTCGCCAGTACGTACGCCGGAGATCTCGGCACCGACCGTGGCTTCTGATCGTTTTAACGTTCCCATGGAAGAGATCGGTACCTTATCGGCACCGAGCTTTGGTGGTGGCGGCCGCAGTGTTGGCGGCATCGGAATGTAATTTCCGTTTGTTCTAGAGAATATAAAAAAAGGCCGGGATCTCTCCCGGCCTTTTTCGTTGAGCCTCAGACCGAAGGACTAGAACGGTGAGAGAATATCCATGACTTGCTGGCCCCAGCGCGGTTGCTGGATGTCGCTGACCTGACCGCGGCCACTGTAGACAATGCGGGCCTGTGCGATCTGGCTGGATTCGATGGTGTTATCCGAATTGATATCTTCGGGGCGGATAACGCCGGTGACCGATACTTCGCGAATTTCATAGTTCACGAGGATCTCTTGCGAGCCTTCGATCACCAGGTTGCCATTGGGCAATACTTGCGTGACCAGTGCGGCCACTTGGGTGCTGATGGTTTCCTTACGGTCGATACGGCCGTTGGAGTTGGTCTGGGTCGAGCCTTCGATCTCGAGCAAGTTCGCCGAGGAACCTGACTGAACTTTGTTGTAGATGCTCTCAAGACCGAGGAACACCGGTGCGCCTGCTGTTTCAGCAGAATTGCGCTGGCGATCGGTGCGGTTATCGAGCTTCGCCTGATCGGCCACGGCGACGTTCACACGAAGGATGTCACCCACGCGTGCGGCGCGCTGGTCGCGGAAGAAGCCACGGCTGCCGGGCTGCCATAACGAGTTGGCGCTGCGAATGGTCTGCGCTTCGGGGTTCGGCAGCGGCCAGCTGAGCGGTTTGTAATCGGGCGCGGTCTGCGGGTTGGCCACAGCGGTCATGCTGGGGCGTGCACCGACGCGCTCGAGGCGGTCTACCGTGCTGGCGCAGCCCGTCACGGCGATGGCGGTCGTTACCAGAAGCAGGAGGGTAAGTTTATGCATTGTCGTTCTCCTAGAGCGTGGATTCTGAGTTCACTTCAATTTTGCCATTGGCGACCACGCGACCGCTCACAGCTTTTTGCGATGTCGCGTTCTGCACGCGAATAAGGCTACCGTTTCCACCATCTTCCAGCGCTTGGCCGGTGGTGCGAATGGTCATGTACGGCGTGGTGAAATGCATCTCCACGGTCTGGCCTTTTTTCACTAGCATCGGCGAGCTGATCTCGGCGCTGCGAATGGGGCGGCCTGGCGAGATCATGCGGATGGGTGAGTTGCCAATGAGGCGGGTAATGTCGGTGATGCTGTCCTTGCGCAGCTGGCGCTCGGTCACTTTTTTGAGCTCGAGGTCGCCTTCTTCGATGACATCGCCCTTGCGCAGCTGGCGGGTGAGCACCGGCACGGTGACGACCGAATCGTAACGGCCTGCGATGGGTTTCACGACTTCGGTTTTATCGCCGTCCATGATGTAGGCCTGGCCTTGCCAGAGATTGGCTTCAGTATCGACCTGCAGCGCGTGGATGACGAGCTTGAGCGGGTGGTTGGCCGTTGCCAGCACGGGCGCCGTGCCGGGGTTAACGGTGGCTTTCACGCCGTCGCGGAAGCCTTGGCTTTGCAGCTGGCGGGCGACTTCTTTGGCCACATCGTCGTTGCTGATGGCAAAATATGCCGGACGTTGGGTCACGGTGATGGCAGACGATGCTGCAATCGGTTCGTTCGCTGCGAGTTGCAGCTGGGCCGCTTCGCCGGGCGTTTGCCATGCAGCGTTCGCCTGATTCGCCACGGCGATCAGTGCGAAGGCGGAAGCATAGGCCCAGACGGTGAAGCGGGAGATCTTGTTTTGTTTTTGTGTCGTCGTTTTCATGATCTTAGTCTCCGTTAGACGGACTGGTTGAGGTTCTGAAGCATCTCATCCGATGCGGTAAGGACCTTGGTGTTCATCTCGTAAGCGCGCTGGGCCACGATCAGCTCGGTGATCTCGGAAACCGGGTTCACGTTGCTGTTCTCGAGGTAGCCTTGCAGCAGGGTGCCCATGCTGTCTTCGCCGGCATTGCCGAGGATGGGGTTGCCCGAAGCGGCCGTTTCAAGCAGCAAGTTGCCGCCGGTCGAGTTCAGGCCTGCCGGGTTGATGAAGCCAGCGAGTTCGAATTGACCGAGCTGTTGCGGGTCGGTCTGGCCTTGCACGATGACTTCCACTTCGCCCGACTGGTTCACGCTGAGGCTTACGGCGTTATCGGGTACGGTGATGGCGGGCTGCACGGTGAAACCGTCGCGCGTTACAATGATGCCTTCTTGCGACAGTTTGAATGCGCCATCGCGGGTGTAGGCGGTAGTGCCATCCGGCAATTCGATCTGGAAGTAGCCTTTGCCCTGCACGGCGATATCAAGCGGGTTCTCGGTGGCTTGCACCGTGCCCTGGCCGGTATTGCGGGCGATGGCGCCGGTTTTTACACCGAGACCGATTTGCACGCCTACCGGTAAGATGGTGCCTTGGTCGGTGCTGTTGGAGCCGGCGCGGCGCAGGTCTTGGTACAGCAAATCTTGGAACTCCGGGCGCTCGGCTTTGTAGCCTGTCGTGGTCATGTTCGCGAGGTTGTGCGAAATGGTGTCGACATGGATCTGCTGGGCGGCGAGGCCGGTAGCTGCAATGTTAAGTGAACGCATGATTTATCCCCTTACTTAGGCTGATTGCTTGGCATAAACGCTGCCAGTTTTGCGCTCGAGATCGTACATGGTCTCGATGAATTTTGCGGTGCTGGTCACGGCACGCGACACGTTCATCACGCGCACCATCTCGGTGACGGCGGTGACGTTGCTGCTCTCAAGAAAACCCTGGTTCATGCTGGCGACGGGTTCGCCAAGCACAGCGCGCTCGGTGGTTGTGGGTTGAGGTGTCTCAGTGCTGCTGTAGAGGTTATTGCCCAGACGGGTCATCGCCTGTTCATTCTGGAATTGCATCAAGCCGATCTGGCCAATCTCTTCGCCCTCGGCGGTCATTTGGCCCATGGCGTTGATCTTTACGTCGCGCGCATTCTGCGGGATCGTAATCTGGCCGCCATCGGCGCCTAGAACGGGGTAGCCATTGTTGGTCATCAGTGTGCCTTCGGCATCGACCTGGAAGTTGCCGGAGCGGGTGAACCGGATGCCCAGCGGCGTCTGCACTTGGAAATAGGCGTCACCGTTAATGGCAAGGTCGAACGGGTTGCCGGTCTGCTTCATCGAACCGTTCGCCGTATCGCGGTAGCTCACCGGATCGTTGGCGTAAGCGCTCTTGCGACGGTTCGCATCATCCACCAGGTAATCGCTGAACATCAACTTCTCGGCGTTGTAGCCGGGGGTGTCGACGTTAGCGATGTTGTTGGCGGTCACTTCCATATCGCGGAACAAAGCCATCTGGCGCGAAAGGGTGATGTAAATACTGTTGTCCATGCTAGTCCTTGGGCAGGGTTGGTCATTGGCTCGGGGTAGTAGAAGCAAAGGCCGTGCCAACTTCTGCACAACGTGAATAGATTGTTGAAATCACTTGAAGATTGCACAGAGCAGGAGCAAAGTTGCCGCTTGCACTTGTCAGGGCACATTCGTCGCCTTAGAACGTATTCTTATTGCACCGCACTGGGGGGGTTGAATGTCAGCCAAGAAGAAAGAAGTCGAAGAAACCGCAAGCGAAGACACCGAAGCCGCTGGCGGCGAAGGTGCGGAAGGCGCTGAGGCTGCCCCTAAAAAAGGTAAGAAGAAGCTTATCATCATTGCGGCCGTGGTGCTGCTGGCTTTGGTCGGCGCAGGCGTGTTCCTGATGGGTGGCAGCGGCGACGAAGAAGAAGAGGCTGCGCTGACCGAAGAAGAATTGGCGGCACAAGAGCTGGCCAACAAACCGGTCTACTATGAGCTGCCGGAGTTCCTTGTGAACCTGAGCACCGGTGGTAACCGCGTGAGTTTCCTTAAGATGTCGGTTACGCTTGAGCTGCGCGACGCCGCCGCTGTGGCCGTGCTGGAAGCGAACAAACCGCGTGTGCTCGATGTATTCAACACCTACCTTCGCGAAATGCGTCCGCAGGACGTGCAAGGCTCGGCTGGCATCTACCGCCTGCGCGACGAGCTAATGGCACGCCTTAACGGCACGGTCGAAGAGGGCCTTGTTAAGAATATACTTTTCTCTGAAATTATCGTACAGTAGCCCCAATCAGAGCATGTTTGAACATGCCGGTCCGAAAAGGATGGGGTGCCTTGGCAAGCGTTTTGCACTGTATCGCATTACGCAGTCTAACTCATGGGGCATACCGTGGCTGAAGAAGAGAACTTAGTTACCAGCGAAGACGCGCCAGAAGGCGAACAGGCGCGCGTACTCAATCAGGACGAAATCGATACGCTTCTAGGCTTTGATAACAAAGCCCTGGGCGGACAAGATCGTTCCAGCGGCATCTACGCCATTCTCGATCGTTCGATGATGGCTTACGAGAAGCTGCCCATGCTCGAGGTAGTGTTCGACCGTCTTGTGCGCATGCTTTCAAGCTCGCTGCGTAACTTCACGTCCGACAACGTGGACGTTTCCATCGATTCGATGGTGTCGATGCGTTTTGATGAATACCTGAATGCGATTCCGCAACCGGCGCTGCTCGTTGTGTGCCGCGCGGTGGAGTGGGAGAACTTCGGTATCGTCAGCATCGATTCGTCGCAGATCTATTCGACGGTGGATATTCTGCTCGGTGGTCGCCGCACGGCGAAACCGATGCGTGTTGAAGGTCGCCCATATACCACCATCGAACAAGATATCGTGCGCAAGATGGCCGATATTATTTTGAACGACATGTCGGCGAGCTTCGATCCGCTATCGCCGGTGACGTTCCAGTTCGACCGCATGGAAAGCAATCCGCGCTTTGCGCAGATCGCCCGCCCAAACTCGGCGGTACTTGTCGTGAAGCTGCGCGTCGATATGGAAGAACGTGGTGGCATGCTGGAAATTATGTTGCCGCACGCGACGCTGGAACCCATTCGCGATTTGCTGCTGCAAATGTTCATGGGTGAAAAATTCGGTCAGGATTCGGTGTGGGAACGCCACTTGGGTCGTGAAGTGGGCCAGACGCGCATCGAAATGGAAGCGGTGCTTGAAGAGCGCCCCATTTCGCTGGGCGAAATTGTAAACCTTAAAGTTGGCAGCACCATTCTGCTCGATGTTTCGCCGAACGACCCGGTGCAGGTGAAATGTGGCGGCGTGCCGCTGACCACCGCGCAAGTGGGTCGCATGGGCGACAAGATCGCCATCGCAGTGAACGAGGATATCAAGCAATTCCGCGAGCTGCTGCGCGAGCAGGGAGCTATCTAGTGGAGAACGCGGTCCTATCCATTCTCGTCAATGGCATCATGGCGGCATTGCTGCTTGCTACCATCATCTATTGCATGCGCCTGAACACGCGCATCCGCGTGCTACAGGATTCCAAATCCGAACTCGCGCGCATCATCCATGATTTCAATGAATCGACCGAACGTGCGACGCAAAGCATCAAGGACATTCACGCGGCGACCGATCGCATCAGCGAGAACATCCAGCATCGCATCGACAAGGCGAATTTCCTGGTGACCGACCTTGATCTGATGATCGAGAAGGGCGGACGCCTTACGGGCAACACGCCAGTGTCGCGTGGCGAAGCGCCGCGTCAGGCTGCTCCAACGGGGCCGCGCATGGTCGATCAGGTGCGCGCTGCGGGTCGCAGTGAAGCTGCGCTCACCGCTGCCGCGGGCAATGTTGGCCGCGCTGCGCCGCTGGCCGAAACCGAACAAACGCGCCGCCCTGCCAACCGGCAGCGCTCGCGTGCCGAGCAAGATATCTTGCAGGCGCTTAGTTCCAAGAATGAAGGCAGGTAGCCATGGGCCGTTATGATGACGAGGGCGATGCGCCCAAACGATCGCGTTTCCGTTTGATGCATGTAACGATGGTGATGCTTGCACTGTTGATGGTCAGCAAGATCAGCGAAGTGGCGACGGCGACGAAAGAACTCGTCAGTATTCGTAATGCGCAAGCATCCAGCGCTGCGAAAGAAGAAAAAGCCGCGCCGGAAAAAGCCGAGGCAAAAAAAGAAGAAGCCAAGGAAGAAGGCAAAACTGACGAGAAAACCGCCAAAAAAGAGGAAGGCGACGACGAGAAGAAAGAAGAAGGCGAAGAAGACGTTGTAGAGCCCGGCGAAGAAAAGACCTTAGGCGCAGGTAAGCTGACCGTGAACGAAGTCGAAGCGCTGAAGAGCAAACAAGCGGGTTCGCCTTACACCCAAAGTGAACTCGACCTGCTGACGAACCTTACCAAGCGCCGCAATGACCTCGATGCGCGCGAGAAGGACCTCGAGCTCAAGGCTAAGGTGCTGGATGCCAGTGAGCTGCGCATCACCACCAAGGTGAATGAAATGAAAGTGCTGGAAGCCGAGCTCACCAAAGTGGTGGCCGAGTATAAGCAACAGCAGGATGGCGAGATCAAAAGTCTCGTGAAGATCTACGAGAACATGAAGCCGCTGGATGCTGCCGCTATTTTCAACGAAATGGACATGCCCATTCTGCTCGAGGTGATCGACAAGATGTCGGAGCGTAAAGTGGCGCCGGTATTAGCGGGAATGGATCCCAAGCGCGCGCGCGACGTGACGCAGGAGCTTGCCGAGATGCGCCGTGGCCGAGCGGCGTTGAACGCTGCCGCTGCCGCCAGCGCACCTAAGCAACCCTAAGCTTACATGTCCGGCTAAGTTCAGGCGGTGCCGGGCATAGCCCTGCTTGCCTTCACTAAGCCTCCCATGGTTCGCCCTGTTTTCGTGCCACTGGCACGAAAGCCAGTGCTTACACCCACGCACCCAATCCTAGTTGCAGTCCCAGCACCGTGCCGCCCCCATGACTAGCAGCCATGTGCGGGTCATTGTTGAGGCCGAGCGCATCAAGCAGGCCGCTGTCGCCTAAACCCAGACCGGTACCGAGTACGTCGTTGAGGCTGAGGTCGATATTCAGGTCATCGCTTAGCAAGCCCTCGTCACCCTGACCAAGCAAGTTGCCCGTATCCAGATGCAGGTCGAGCACGGCACTATCATTGCCGTTCTGGCCATTGAGTGAAATGCTGGCAAGATCGAGATTTCCAAGGCCAAGATCGAGTCCGGCCAGCCCGCCATCGTCGAGCAGGTCGAGGCCGAGGTCGACGAAATCATTGTTGCTGCCAGCAGTGCTCTCGTCATTGATGCCAATGCCGATGAGATCATTATCGCTGCCCGTTGTATGGCCGCTACTGAAGAGGCCAAGATCGATCAGGTCGTTGTCGTTGCCGGCGACGTTGTTGCTATTGAACAGGCCCAGATCGGCGATATCGTTGTCGTTGCCACCAATGTTGCTGGTGCCGCCAAGCCCTAAGTCGACCAAGTCGTTATCATTGCCGGTGACATTGTTAGTATTGAACAAGCCCAGATCCACGATGTCGTTGTCGTTACCGCCGATGTTACTGGTGCCACCAATGCCCAGATCGACCACATCGTTGTCATTGCCCTGCACGTTGTTGGTGTTGAACAGGCCTAGATCGACGATGTCGTTGTCGTTACCGCCAATGTTGCTGGTGCCGCCAAGGCCTAGGTCGACCACATCGTTATCGTTGCCGGTGACATTGTTGGTGTTGAACAAGCCCAGATCAACCACATCGTTATCGTTTCCACCGATATTGCTGATGCCGCCAATGCCGAGATCGAGAATATCATTGTCGTCGCCAACGGTGCTGTGCACGCCGCCGATATTAATGTCGATGATGTTGTTGTCGTTGCCTTCGTGATGGTGCACGCCGCCTAGGTCGATATCGATAAGATGCGTGTTGTTATGTGTCTCGTTGTTGAAGATATCGATGTCGATGAGCGTGCTGCCGCCCAACAAGTTATTCACCACGTTATTGACGACGTGGGTCACGTTGTTCACCACATTATCGATATCGATAATGGTGATATTGGTATCGCCGGGGCCGCAATGGGTCGGCGGTTCACAGTGTGTTGGTGGAGTGTGGCCATTCGTTCCGTTAGTTCCATTCGTTCCGTTCGTTCCGTTCGTTCCGTTCGTTCCGTTCGTTCCGTTCGTTCCGTTCGTTCCGTTCGTTCCGTTCGTTCCGTTCGTGCCATTGCCCGATTGGCCGTTGCTGCCATTGCTGCCGTTACCACCAAGGCTGCTACCGCTCAGTGCCGTGCTAAGCTGGCCAAGTGCTGATGCGGTAAGGCCAGCGAGCGGAAAGTTCGCCAGTGCGGCAAGCGGATCTTCCGTCGGCGGGAAATTCTGGACCTGGCTGAGCTGCTGCGCACCATGAGGCACTGAGTAACTCACGCCGCTGAATTCGGTGTCGGCCACTTCGACGGGACTGCTCGATGTAACATGCGGACGATACGCGACCGCTGCCGTGTTCATGCCGTTGTCCGCTTCGCCGATGGCGGCGTGATTCGTGGTTTCATTGCCGTGGTTAGCGTAAAGCCCCGCCACGCTGAGCGCGCCCGAAGCGGCGATATGTTCTTGCTCGCCATCCTCGCCTGAGAGTTGATAAAGATCGGCATCAAGACGGTTCGTTGAGTAAGTCATGGTTAGCTCCGTTAGCAATTATAGGTTGATTGAACTTTACCCCTCAACAGTTAATGAAGCCTTAATGAGAAGCGCTAATTCACAGGGTAATAGAGCATGATGTGTGGTATTTTAGCCAATTATGCGGGGCTTGGGGTGTAAGCTTCTGGTTGTGTCTCGTTTTCTTTATTGTGAAGAAATGCAACCAATGGTAGTAAGCGTATAAGTTGTAATTACGGGAATTAGTTCCATGCGGCGAACGGATAGATGGTTGGTTTGCACAACCCATCGGGGGTGCCCATGAAGGCTCCATCCGGCGTCACGTTGCCATTTTACTTATCGTTGCGCACGCGCGTGGCGCTGATCGTCAGTTCATTCGCCATCAACAGCCTCATGCTGGCACTGCCCGTGGCGACATTGCAGATCTACGATCGCGTGCTGACCCATCCCGATAGCGGCACGCTGCCCATGCTTGGGATGGGGGTGGTGGGTGCAGTGGCCATGGAAGCGGCCATGCGTTTGTTGCGTGCGCGCGTTACGGGTGCTGCCGCGCATGCCTATGAAAAAGAGACCAGCGACCATGTGGTGGCGCATGTGCTGGGGAGTTGGGTGGGGCCGGCGCAACAGCGCCACCACAGCGAATATTTGCAAGCGCTTTCGGCGCTGGGCCGCATGAAAGAATATGCGCTGCAGCGGATGATCGCGGTGTCGGTCGATGTGCCCTACATGGGTTTGTTCCTCATGGTGCTGGCGATGGTGGGGGGCTGGTTGGTGGCCGGACCGCTCGGGGCGGTGAGTGCTTTCGGGATCCTTGTGTCGAGCTGGGGCATGCGGCTGCGCCGCGCCATTGCTACGCGCAACAAGCAGGATGAAGCGCGCTACGGGTTCATGCTGGAATCGATGACGGGCGCGCATGTGATGAAGTCGCTCGGCATCGAGCCGCGTTTCATCGAGCGTTACCAGATGTTGCAGCAGCCGGTGAGCCAGAGCGGATTCCGTATCGCCATGCTGAACCATGCGATGTCCAACGCCGCGGCGCTGTTCTCGCAGATCATGATCGTGCTGGTGGTGGCGTGCGGTGCGCCGCTGGTGATGCATGGCTCCCTTAGCATGGGTGGGCTCATCGCGTGCGTGCTGCTTTCGGGCCGCTTGCTGCAACCACTGCAGCACATGCTGGCCTGCTGGATGAGCTATCAGGAATTCGAGACCGCGCAAGATCAGGTGAAAAGCATTTGCGCGCTGCCGTTGCAGCCGATGGATGAAACAGCATCGCAAGAGCAGGACGGGCAGGTACTGGTCGAGAAGCTGACCTACAGCTACGAACCGAATTTGCCACCAGTGCTGGATAACATCACTTTGCAAGTGCAGGCCAACGAGGTGCTTGGCATCAGCGGCGAGACGGGGTGTGGGCGTTCGACGCTGCTGAAGATCATCGGTGGGTTGATGGCGCCGCAGGATGGCAGCGTGCGCATATCCGGCGTTGATCCGGCGCGGCTGACGCCTAATTTGTTGAATCGTCACGTGGCTTACCTCACTGCTGAAGCGGTGCTGTTGCGTGGCACGTTGATGCAGAATCTCAGCGGGTTCGCCCCCAGCATGCATGCGCGGGCTATCGAGCTTTCCAAGCTCATCGGGCTGGATGGGCTCATCGCGCAACTACCCGGTGGCTACGACACGCAGCTGGAAGGTTCACCCGCGGATGTCATTCCGCCGGGCTTGCGCCAGCGCGTCGCGCTTATTCGGGCGTTGCGCTACAAGCCCAAGCTGATCCTTTACGATCAGGCCGACCGTTCGCTTGATCGTGATGGTTATCACCAGCTGTTCAGTTTGCTGGCGCGCCTGAAGGGTCGCGCCACCATGATCTTCGTCACGGACGACAAGAACCTGCTGCGCATCGTCGATCGCCGCATTCTGCTGCGAGAAGGCAAGCTGCACACGCTGAGTAGTGATTCGTCGCGCCATCCATCACCACACAGAGTGGGGTTGGTATGAGCATGGCCGCCGTTGCGCAAAAAATGGGCGCCAATCCCATCGCCTGGCGCCCGCTGCTGCAGCAGTTGGGGTTGCTGACCGCGCATAGCGAGCATCCGGCGCATGATGCATTGCTGCCGTTGCTTGAGTATCTCGACTGGCGGGGCGATGCGCGGGCGTTGGTCGATCTGTTGCAGATCCAGCCATCGCGTTTTGGCTGGGGCGAGCTCGCCAATATCCTGCATGCGCTGGGGTATCAGTGGCTCGAGCGGTACGGCAGCATGAAACAGGTGCGCGAGCGCGACCTGCCGTGCCTGTTCATTCCCGATAAGGCGGGTATGCAGCCCTGGCTGCTGCAGGAAGAAATGGGGCAGGAATTCCTTGGGCGTGCGCTGGAAGAAGACCAGATGCATACCCTGCAAACCACGGCGGCACAGGGGCGCATCGTCACCATCCGCGCGGTCGAGGATCCCGACATCGTGCCCAAGTCGGGCCAGTGGTTCAAGACCATGATCCACGAATTCCGCCATCAGTTCCGCGACGGGCTGCTGCTTGGCCTGCTCATCAACCTGTTCGCGCTGTCGGTGCCCATTTTCACGATGCTGGTCTATGACCGCGTCATTGCGGGGCATAACCTTACTACGCTGTACTACTTGCTTATCGGGGTGGTCATCGCGGTGCTGGCGGAAGCATTGTTCCGCATCCTGCGGGCATTCAGCCTGTCGTGGTTCGGCGTGCGCGCCAACCATATCATCGCCATCACCATGTTCCGCCGGTTGTTCTCGCTCGATCCGCTGTCCATCGAGCGGGCGCCACCGGCGGCGCAGATCGTGCGTGCGAAGGCGATGGAAGCGGTGCGCGACTTCCTCACCGGCCAAAGCTTCATCCTGTTCATCGAATTTCCGTTCTTTCCGGTGCTGCTGTTGGCGCTGCTGTTCTTCTCGGCGGGTATGGCGGCGGCGTGCCTAGGTACGGGTGTGGTACTGTGCGTGGTGCTGGTGACGCAGCTGCGCACCATTCGGCGCTTATCGCAGCGTTCGGCGCGGTCGATGTCGGAACGCCAGCGCGATGCGCTGGAATTATTCTCGCGGCTGGACACATTGCGCAGCCAGGGCCTCACCGAAATTATGTTCGCGCGTTTCCAGCAGGCCAATCGCAAAGCCAATATGGCCGCGCTGGAAGTGAACTGGCGCATGCAAGTGGTCGAGCATGTGGTGCTGGCCATCAGCATGTTGGGCGGCTTAAGCGCGTTACTGTTCGGCGTGCATGCGGTGTGGGCCGAAAGTTTGAGCCCCGGCGGGCTTATCGCAGCGATGATCATTACGTGGCGTATCCTCATGCCGTTGCAGCAGCTTGCATCCATCGCGCCGCGGCTGGAGCAGGTGAATGGTGGTATCACGCAGCTGGAGCAATTGCTGGCGCTGCCGCCGGAGCGTTCGACGGTGCAGTCCATCGTGGGCTCGCATGCGCTGAAGGGTCAGGTGGAGCTGGTGAACCTGACCATGCGCTACCCGCGCCAGAGCGATACGGTGTTCACGGGGCTGTCGCTGCAGGTGCATCCGGGTGAGATGGTGACTATTGCCGGTGCCAATGGCTCGGGCAAATCATCGGTATTGAAGCTCATCAACGGCATGTATCGGCAGGCGGCGGGTTCGGTGCGGCTGGATGGCATCGACATTCGCCAGCTGGATCCCTTGGCGTTGCGACGGGGCATTAGCTACATGGCGCAATCGCCCATCGTTTTTTCGGGCACGGTGTATGAGAACCTCACCATGGCATCGCCATTGGCGACGCAGGAGCAGATCACACAAGCACTGGAAGCAGCGGGCGTGCTGAATGACGTGATCCAGCTGCCCGATGGGTTGCACACCATGCTGGGTGAGGGCGGCGTGCGGCTGCCACAGGCAATGGCTTACAAGCTGGGGCTGGCGCGTGCCTATATCGACCTCGCGCCGCTAATCCTGTGCGATGAGCTGCCCTATGCGTTGCTCTCGACCGGTGCGGGCGCACAGTTCCGACAGCACATGGCGAGCCTGAAGGGCCGCCACACCATCATCATGGTCGCGCATACGAGCGACATCGTGCGACTGGCCGACAAGGCCGTGTTCCTACAGGCCAACCGCCGCCCCATCATCGGGCGACCGGAAGAGATCATCCCCCTCATGATGGAGCAGCACGATGCCGCACTCGCCTAGTAACGCCTGGATCGAGGCGCTGAACCGTGCCCCCGGGCTGTCAGAAACGCAGCCGATGCGCGTGGCGCGCACCACGCTTATCGCGGCCAGCGTGGCGGTATTCGCGCTCATCGTGTGGGCGGGGCTAACGCCGGTGAACATCGTTACCCGCAGTTATGGGCAAGTGCTGCCCAGCGGCTATGTGCAGGTGGTGCAGC